>NZ_JAENYR010000047.1 GCF_016841685.1 Thiohalomonas denitrificans | reverse complement strand
TCCTGCGTCGCTCTACCGCCTACATCCATGTAGGCGTCCTCGTAATGACAGCGGGGGAGTTCATCAGGAGCCCGCGGCTGGCGGTGTATGTTCCGCTTGCCAACGTTGTGGATTCGTCCTTCTACTCTGAACCGGAGTTGCCGTGAACCAGCCAGCCATTTCCCTGCCTGCCGACCCTGCCGAACACCGGGTGGTTATCCTCGGCGCAAGCCCGAAGGCGGATCGGTATTCGAATCGTGCCCAGCACCTGCTGATGGAGGCCGGCTATCAGGTCATACCGGTGCATCCGAAGATCGAGGAGATCGAAGGCGTACCGGTCGTGCATGACTTGCGGGATGTCGAAAAGCCGGTGCACACGCTGACGTTTTACGTCGGTCCACAGCGAACCGTGCCGATGATCGAGGCGATCGCGGCACTGGCCCCCAAACGGGTGATCTTCAATCCGGGGACCGAGTCCGGTCTCCTCGAGGAGCGCCTTGCCCGGCAGGGAGCGGAGTGCATTCGCGGTTGCACCCTGGTAATGCTGCGTACCCATCAGTTCTAATCGCTGCGATGCGCTCTCGCATCGGGCACAGGAAGTCGTCACGTCTGCAATCATCCCAACCCTTACGATCATCCGTTCCGGTTCTTCGACGGGCTTTTCCCTTTTTCCCCGCCTGTGTCATCCTGAAGGTTCTTTTTGTGACCAACGCCGCAAGTTTAGGCATCGCCTAACTTCCTTCGTTGCCTAACTAGGAATAACTTTACTAGTATCAGCATGTTAGGTGGATTTGGAGCAAGCGCAGGAAAAGCGCAAAACGGGGTTGAGTCGAGGGAACTCTAACCAGCAGTCCCGATACAGTGACCTTTATCAAAATACGAACACCAGGAAGAGACTCTCATATGTGGAAGTTCTGTGGGACCGCGATCATATGCGTGTTGTTGGCATACCTGCCCGGTGCCGTGCTGGCCGAGGAGGTATCCAAGGAACAGATCAAGGGCCTCGATGAACAGGTGCAGGAGATCAAGTCCGAGGCACTCGGGATCGCGGCTGCACTGAGCGGGCTCGAAGAGAAGCTGCTGCACCCGTCCAATACCCAGCTCTCCCTGTTCGTGGCGCTCGCCGAAGACGACGACTTTCGGCTCGATGCGGTAGAAGTCCAGCTCGACGGCAAGGTGGTCGCCAACCACCTCTATACCTTTAAAGAGCTGGAGGCGCTGCAGCAGGGCGGCGTGCAGCGCCTCCACACCGGCAATATCAGAACGGGCCAGCATGACCTGCAGGTCACCTTGATTGGCAAGTCACCCGGTGGCGCCGAGTATCGCCATACGGCCGACTTCACGATCGAAAAAGGTATTGGCCCGAAGCTGGTCGAGCTTGTCCTGGCCGGGCCGGGCGCAAACACCAAAAGCATCAGCAAGAAAGACTGGTAGCGCATGTTTAGCCGGATCATGTGCCTGCTTGGGGTCGGTTTTGCCACGTCGTGTTTTGCGGCCGAGGCCCCCTCGGGTGAGTTGAAAGACCTCTTTTTCGGAGAGGCGCTCTACTATGCCCATCAGGGAGATTACTTTGACGCCATAGCGCGCCTGGATGCGGAGCTTTGGCAGCATTACGGCCTCGATGATCCGGAGCTGGACAGCTTTTACTTTCACGTCAATCAGGCCGAATTTTCGGTCGGTGATTTCGAGCTTTCCTACCGTATGCACCGCCGTGCCGGTCGCGCAGTCGAAGCGGTGCTCGAAGGCAATGTCGACGAGGCGGTCCGCAACGAGGCCGCCTACCGGCTCGCCCGCATCTATTTCCAAAAGGATCAGCCGGTCAACGCCCTTCACGCCCTGGAGCGAATTCAGGGCCGGGTCCCCGATCGCATACGGGACGACCTTTCTTTTCTCCGCGCCCAGGTCTACATGGCCACCGGGCGCTTCGCCGAGGCCGCGAAGATCCTGGAGCCGCTGCAGCGTGCCGACGGCTATGCCGGATTTGCCGCCTACAACCGCGGCATCGCCCTGCTTCGGGATAACGAGCAAACAGCGGGCATTCGTGCGCTCGACCAGGCCGGACAAGTGCGCGGGACGCAACGCGGCACCCTGGCGATCAGGGACAAGGCCAATCTGGTGCTTGGCAGCAAGCTGCTTGATGGTGACAGGCCCGAAGAGGCCAAGCAGTTCCTGGAGCGGGTGCGTTTGCAGGGACCGTTCTCGACCAGAGCCTTGCTGGGCTCCGGCTGGGCCGATGCGTCAGCCGAACGCTATGAGCGTGCCCTCGTACCGTGGAGCATTCTCGCGAAAAGGAATGTGACCGACGAGTCGGTGCAAGAGGCCTTGCTGGCCGTGCCGTACGCCTATGGAAAGCTGGGTGTCTACGGCAAGGCGGCGTTGGGATACGGCAGCGCTCTGGAGGCTTTTGGAGGTGAGATCGACAAGCTGGACCGTTCGATCAAAAGCATCCGGGAGGGAAAGTTTCTCGAGGCCCTGACACGCGAGGAGTTGAAGCAGGACAAGAACTGGATGGTGAAGTTGCGCAGCCTGCCGGAAGCACCCGAGACCTACTACCTGATGCAGTTGATGGCCTCTCACGACTTTCAGGCGTCGTTGCAGAACTATCTGGATCTCGAGGCGTTGCGCAAACGCCTCGTGGTGTGGACGGAAGATCTCGATGCCTATGAAGATCTGATCGCCGTGCGGCGCGCCTATTACGAGCCTCTGCTGCCCGATATCGATGCACAGTTCAGGCGTCTCGATTCACGCATGCGGCTTCGGATGGAGCAGCGCGATCGTCTGGATGAACGACTCCAGGCCATGCTCATTTCGCCACGCCCCGGGTTTCTGGCCACCGCTGAAGAGCGTGTGATAACGGAACGCATCTCGATACTCGAAGAACAGCTGAAGAATACCCGGGTCAGCGAAAAAATCCTGCACCGCATCCGGCGTCTCAAGGGCCTTATCCATTGGCGGATTCACACCGAATACGATCAGCGCCTGACCGATGCCCACCAACATCTGCGTCAACTGGACGGGATCGTGGAAGACCTGCGAAACCAATACACCTCGTTCGTGCGCACGCGCCAGGCAGCGACCCAGAGCTATCAGGGACACGAGACGGCTATTCGTCAGCAGAGGAGACGGGTGCGGGACGTCCGGGAGCCGGTTAAAAACCTGATGGCCAGGCAGGGACACATGCTCGAGACCATGGCGGTGAACGAGCTCGAACGACGCCGCACGCGTCTCGAGGAATTCCAGATCAAGGCACGATTCGCCATGGCGGACAGCTACGACCGTGCCACCAAGGCCCAGGCGGACAGAGAGGCCAAAGCGCTGGCCGAGGCTGCAAAGGCAAAAGCGTCGAGTGAGGCGGAAGAACGGTCCACGGGCGAGGCTGAGGCTCCGAGCGAGCCGCCTGGAGAGAGCGCCGCGCAATGAAGCCGCTTCACCTCCTCGTGCTCTGTGTACCTGCGCTCGCCTCGTGCGCCATGTCGAACGGCGGGGGCACGCTGGCGCAGCTGCGCGACGTGGAGATCGAGATCAAAGAAGAAACGATTGAGGGCGGCCTGGAAAAGGCAATGGCGAGTTATCAGCACTTCCTTGAAGAAACCCCGGAGTCGGGCATGACGCCGGAAGCGATTCGTCGTCTGGCCGATCTCAAGGTGGAGCGGGAATATGGCTATGTTCAGGGGTCTTCGGATATGGAAGCACCTGCACGTGAGAATGTAGCGGCTGCGCAGCAGGCATCCGAAGTTGCCGATGCGGGTCGTAAAGCATCCCGTGCCGATGCCACTCCGGCGACGCAGGAATCCGAGCGGGAGTTCGAGGAACGGGCGACCGCGACCGGTCCGATCGCTTCTTCGGCCACGACGTCCGAAGCAGAATTGCCGGACGGGATGGACGATGATCTGGAGAGAGCCGGCGCTCTCGAGGCCATAGAGCTCTATAAGCAGCTCCTCGCCAAATACCCGCTCTACCAGCGAAACGACCAAGTGCTCTACCAGATGTCGCGGGCCTATGAAGAGCTGGGCAGGGTCGAGGACGCCATGGAGGTGATGAATCGCATCGTCAAGGAGTACCCACGATCGCGGTACATGGATGAGGTACAGTTCAGAAGAGCCGAGTACTTCTTCACCCGAAGCCGTTTCCTCGACGCAGAAGATGCCTATCAGGCCATTGTCGGCATCGGGGTGAGCTCTTCGTACTACGAGCTGGCCCTGCACAAGCTCGGCTGGGTATTCTATAAGCAGGACCTCTATGAAGCGGCGCTGCACAAGTTCATCGCCGGTCTCGATTACAAGGTATCGGTGGGTTACGACTTCGAGCAGACCGAGAATAAAACCGAAAAGAAACGCATTGACGACACCTTTCGGGTGATCAGCCTGAGTTTCTCGAACCTGGGCGGCCCCGACATGGTAACGGACTACTTCGCGAGGTTCGGGGAGCGATCCTACGAAGACGGGGTCTATAGCCACCTTGGCGAGTACTACCTGGCCAAGCGCCGATACAGCGATGCCGCTTCTGCCTATAAGGCCTTTGTCGAGCTGAACCCGCTGCACAGGAAATCGCCCCATTTTCACATGCGGGTGACGGAAATCTATAAAGAGGGTGGATTCCCGAAACTGGTGGTGGAAGCCAAAAAGGAGTTCGCCCGGGTCTATGGCCTTAACGCCGAATACTGGCAGCATTACAAGCTGGCCAACCAGCCAAAGGTGGTGGGGTACCTCAAGACCAATCTCAAGGACCTGGCGAACCACTACCATGCGCTCTATCAGGACAAGCGTTTCGCCAAGGAAAAGCCGGCCAACTATAGTGAAGCGCTGCTCTGGTACCGCGAGTTCCTGAGCTCCTTCCCGAAAGATGAGGAGTCACCCGCCATCAACTACCAGCTGGCGGACCTGCTGCTCGAAAACGAGTCCTATGGCGACGCCGCCAGGGAGTATGAACGGACCGCTTACGACTATCCGGAACACGAAAAGGCTTCGGAAGCCGGCTATGCGGCGGTGTACGCCTATCGCCAGCACCTCAAGGCGGTCCCGCAGGCACAGCGCGGGCGGGTAAAGCGGGATGCGGTGCGCAGCTCCCTGAGGTTTGTCGATATCTTCCCCCGGCATGAAAAGGCATCGGTTGTTCTGGGTGCGGCGGCGGACGATCTCTATGAGATGAAGGATTTCGAAGGTGCCGTTGCCGCAGGGCGCAAACTCATCGCCGATTATCCACAGGCGGATCAGCCGGTCCTGCGGTCGGCCTGGATCGCCGTTGCCCATGCGTCGTTCGACCTGAACCACTACGTCGATGCCGAGGAAGCCTACACCGCTGTTCTGCGACTGACGAAAGGGGAGGACAAGTCACATTCGGGCTTTGTCGATAATCTTGCGGCGTCTATCTATAAACAGGGCGAACAGGCCAATACTCTTGAAGAGTATCGAACCGCCGCCAATCATTTCCTGAGGATTGCGGTTGCGGCACCCACCTCCAAAATTCGTCCTACCGCCGAGTACGAGGCCTCGGTCGCACTCATTACGCTGGAAGACTGGACGGCTGCCGGTGACGTACTGGTCGACTTCAGAAAGCGGTATCCCGAACATGAACTGCAGCCGGAGGTCACCAACAAACTCGCTTACGTCTACAAGGAAGGGGGCCAGTTGTCGCTGGCGGCAGCGGAGTATGAGCGGGTCGAGACGGAGTCCGATGATGAGGAGGTGCGCCGCGGCGCCTTGATGATGGCAGCAGAGCTGTACGAAGAAGCCGGCGATATGGGCCGTACTCTGCAGGTCTACCAACGCTATGTCGAGTACTTCCCCCGGCCGGTCGAGTTGGCACTGGAGACCCGGTTCAAGATCGCGACAATCCATAAGGATAACTCGGACAACGATCGGTACCTGGCTGAGCTGGAAACCATCGTTGAAACCGATGCCGCAGCGGGCGAACAGCGTACGGACCGGACACGTTATCTGGCCGCAACTTCGGCTCTGGTGCTGGCGGAACCCCTCTATTCGCGGTTTTCCGAGATCAAGATCACCCAACCGATCGAGAAGAATCTGAAGGCCAAGCAAGAGGCGATGAAAGCGGCAAGAGATCGCTTTGCCGGGCTGATCGAATACCAAGTGGGCGAAACCACCGCGGCCGCCACCTTCTACATGGCTGAAATTTACTACGACTTCGCACGGGCACTTATCGAATCGGAACGACCGGAAAAGCTCAGTGCACTGGAGCGGGAGCAGTATGAACTGGCAATCGAGGATCAGGCCTATCCGTTCGAAGACAAGGCCATATCGGTGCATGAAAAAAATATCGAGCTGATGTCGATCGGGATTTATAACCAATGGATCGACAAGAGCATCCAGAAGCTCGCAACACTCGTGCCGGTCCGCTACGCGAAGTTCGAAGAAACGACAGGCTTCATGCAGCAGTTGGCAGCTTTCAGCTACGCCGTGCCCCGGGATGCGCCCGAGGCCGGGGAAACGGCACAGGCGGCGGAAGAGGCACCGGTCGATGCTCAGGAAGAGGGTGACTCCTGATGCGTGAATTTTGGGCAGCGAAGATGACAAAACGGGACTGTGCAGTGTCAGCCCGGCAGGCGATGGCGCGCCACAGCCCCGGCGCGACACGGCCGGCGACGATGGTCCTCCTTTTTCTTTGCAGTGCCCTTGTCGCCGGCTGCGCCAGTGTGGCTCCCGAGCAGACCGCCGAACACGAGGAGCCGGGCGAAGTCGGCGAAATGATCACGGTTAAAGACCACGCGTCCATCGGCTCGGGTGCACGTGCCGATTTCAAGGCGGCGATGGCGTTTCTGAAGGCCGATCAATACGAAAAGGGCATACCTCTTCTGGAGAGCGTGGTCGAGCGTGCGCCTGAGGCGATCGCGCCCAATGTCAATCTGGCAATCGCGTATGCCAGAGTAGACAAGCCGGAGTTGGCTGAAAAACGGCTGCAGCACGCGCTGGAGGTCAACCCGATACATCCGGTTGCAAACAACGAGTATGGGATGCTCCTTCGCAGGGAGGGACGTTTCCCGGAAGCGAAGGGGTTCTATCGGAAAGCGCTGCAAGCCTATCCGGATTTCCAGCCCGCGCGAAAAAATCTGGGCATTCTATGCGACCTCTACATGAACGACCCGGAGTGCGCCCTCGAGAACTATGAAGCGTATGCCGAGGCGGTGCCGGGAGACGAGGATGTACAGCTCTGGATTGTGGACCTGCAGAGGCGAGTGGGGAACTAGTATGCGTGTCCGTATGGCATTCCTGGTGATGTGTCTGGTCCTGCCGCCGTTTGCGGCGGCGGAGGATGAGCCGAAAGAGTTGTCCGGGATCTCTGTTGTCGGTAATGATGAGGCGCCAAAGTCGCTTTACATCGTGCCGTGGAAGAGTTCGGAGATTGGCGTGGAGTCCGGTCTGTCCTCGAACCTGATGGATGACGGCATGGGCCCGGTGGACAAGGAGGTCTTCATGCGGCAACTGGATTTCTATGAAATAAGCAGTCAAGACTGACTGCGTACTCCAAAAAACACGAGGTGTATTGCAATGATGAGGACGAGGAAATGGGGTTGATCGAGACACTTGTAGAGTTCATCCAGGACGGGGGTAAGTTTATGTTCCCGATTCTGTTTGTAGGCGCTATCGGTGTGGGCATCGCCATCGAGCGTTATATCACGCTGACCCTGGTGAGGGGTACGAACCGGAGCATGTGGAAGCGTCTCGAGCCCGTGATTTCGGAGGGCGACTTCGAAACCGCGCGTGAGATGACCAGCAATAACAAGTCCACGGTCAGCCAGATGCTTGGACTCGGGCTTGCGCGCCAGGGCGCCGTGCGTCGTCGTGAGGATATCGAAATAGCGATGGAGGAGGGAATGATGGAGATCATTCCACAGCTCGAAAAGCGTACGAGCTACGTCGCCCTATTCGCCAACATCGCGACCCTGCTGGGCCTCCTGGGAACCATCATGGGCTTGATTGAGGCCTTTAATGCGGTGGCGAACGCCAACCCTGCGGAAAAGGCCGATCTGCTCTCGGCAAGTATTTCGGTAGCCATGAACACCACGGCATTCGGCCTGATGGTGGCGATACCGCTTCTGGTTATTCACGCCTATCTCAATTCCCGCACCGGCGAAATTGTCGATAGCCTGGAGATGGCGTCGGTTAAAACGCTCAATGCCATCTCGGGAACGGCTCGCCGCAAGAGTCAGGTGAACCCCGATGCGGTGAATGCGGATCCGATTCCGGCAACGGCAGGCTGACAATGGGCCGAAGACACCATTACAGGCGAAAAAAAGAGACGCCCGAGCTGGATGTCACCACCTTTCTGAACCTGATGGTGGTGCTGATTCCCTTTCTTCTGGTGACGGCGGTGTTCTCGCGTATCACCATTCAGGAATTGAACATGCCGGAGTCCGCCGGCGGCGGTGAGGTCGATAAACCATTGGTCACGATTGAGGTGATTGTGAGGGAAAAGGCCATCGAAATCGGTGACGGCAAGAGCATCACCCTTTCGATCCCCAAGGTCGACGGTGCCTACGATATCGAGAAGCTTTCAGAATTTCTCATGAAGCTGAAGGCGCAGTACGAAGACAAGGAGGATGCTGTCGTACTGGTCGAACCCGATATTGCCTATGAGGACATGATTCTTGTGATGGACGCAGTCAAGGTCGCCGAAATCAGGGAGGAGGGCGAGAAAGAGGAAGAGGTACAAAAGCTGGTCCTCTTTCCCGAGATTTCGATAGGGGATGCGCCATGAAGAATACCCGGCGAATGAAACGGATGGCGCGGGCGAAGAATCGCGGCAAAGGTAGTGCGCTCAATCTGACCTCGTTGATGGATGTGTTCACCATCCTGGTTTTTTTTCTTTTGGTGAATCAGTCGTCGACCGAAGTGCTCGAGCCGCCAAAGGAAATCGCCCTTCCCGATTCGGTCGTGGAGTCGAAGCCGCGCCAGACGATCATCATGCTGGTGAGCGCCGACGTGGTGCGGGTGCAGGGTGAGCCGGTGATCACGACAGCCGAGGTGATGGAAGCCGAGGGAAATAGCATCGAGTCGATCAGGGAGAGGCTGAAAAGCCTTCGGGAGAACACGATCGGCATCAATACAGCGGCCGTGGCGGAGAGCAAGGAGGTGACCATCCTTGCGGATAAGGCCATTCCTTTCAAGATTTTGAGGAAGCTGATGTCGACCTGCACAAGCGCCGGGTACAGCAGAATATCGCTGGCAGTGAATCAAAAGTCATCGCAAAGTTAGTAAATCGCGTGAATACAGCCATCTCACAAGAACAACAAGCCCTCCATGCGCTGATCGCCGAGGCGGAGACGAACCTTTCCGCCCTGCAGGAACGGCTGCGCGCTGTGGAGACCGAACTCGAAAGCGTCGCCCCTGAAAAAGAGCAATACCAATTGCTCGCGAGTATCTGCGACTCTTTGGACCGATTGCACGAGTTGGAGGCCGACGCTCTTTTCTGGGGAGACACCCCGTCCGTCGGCAATGAGCAACTGGAGCGCGTCCGGCGGAGTATCGCCCAATTCAGCAACAGTATCGAAGGCCACGAGCGAAGCCGAAAACAGTTGGAGCAGGGCATCCATGAGCAATCGTGGGAGCTCGAAGCGCTGAACGAGGAGCTTGCGGAGCAGAAGGAGAAGGAGCGGCTCCGACTGGACGAGTTCGTGATCGAACGGGAGATGAGTGAACTTCCCTATCGCCCGACCGCCATGCCCTGGTCGAAGCAGGGCGAAGATGAGCGACGCTTCCGAAAGGTCCTCCTGCTGACGCTGCTTTTCAGCACCCTGTTCGGCTACACAGCGCATTACTGGACGCTCCCGATGCCGGACCCGGAAAAACCCGTCGAGATACCCGAGCGTTTGGCCAAGCTGGTTAAAAAGTCCGAACCACCGCCTCCGCCTCCGAAAAAGGAAGAGGAAAAGAAACCGGAGACCGAGAAGGAGAAGGCAGAGAAGAAGAAGCCCAAACCCACGCCGGCCGAAAAGCAGAAAGCACGCAAGACGGCGGAGAGCTCCGGTGTACTGGCCTTCAAGAACAGCTTTGCGGATCTGATCGACAATGCACCCGATGCCAAGCTGGGCGCCGACGCCCGGGTCAACGACGCCGGGAAGAAGGCCAAGGGCGGCCAGACCCAGCGCTCCATCATCACCTCGTCAGCCAAAACCGGCAGCGGTGGGATCAATACCGCAGCGCTTAGTCGCGATGTAGGCGGCGGCGGTGGAAAAGGTGTTACCGGGGTGGCCTTTTCGCGGGTCGACAGCGCCATCGGTACCGACATGAAGAGTGGAGCGGATCGTCCGCTCAGCGACGGGCCGGGGCCATCACGTACGGATGAAGAGATCCAGATCGTGTTTGATCGTTACAAGGCGACGCTGTACCGAATCTACAACAAGGAGCTGCGCAAAGATCCCACTCTGCAGGGCAAACTGGTACTGCGGATTACCATCGAACCGGATGGTCGAGTCTCCGCAGTGAAGGCCGAGTCGAGTGATTTGGGCTCCAAGGAACTCGTGGCACAGATTGTCGGGCGAGTTGACCGGTTCAACTTCGGCCCGAAAGAGGGCGTACCCACGATAACGATTCTGTATCCCATCGACTTCCTGCCGGCGAGCTAAATGGAAGTTTCGGAATCGTGGCAACACGCTCCTTTGGTGACGTACCGAGATACCTATAGGAGCGGCGGAAGCCGCGATTCGGGGTCATCGCGACTCCCGTCGCTCCCACATGCGTGGACACCAATTTGGAGCACGTATTTAGTGGTTGAGGACGAATCGGACAGCATGGATGCGGTCGTCAGAAAAAAACAGGCCGCCAGGATAAAGGTATCCACCCTCCGGGAGAGCGGTTTGCCTCGACAAGACTGCGCTTCCGAAGGGGTCCGCCGGATCAGCGAGCAATCGCTGGGCGTTTACAGGCCGCTGCAGGGCTGTAAAATGCCTCCCCCCTTTCTGCTCATTACTTGTTAGGCATTCTGGCACCCGAAAACACAAAACGTAACTACTTACCCCCTCCGTCATCCCCGCGTAGGCGGGGATCCAGAGGAGAGAAGCATGGCTCAAAATGAACCTCCGCCTACGCGGGGATGACGGACTTCCTGCCGTCGTGATCACCCGGGTGAGCAGTTACCACAAAAGTTGAGTAGCTGTTTCTGGATCCAGGCCACTGCTCCGACACAAAACAGGGGTGTTTGGGAGCTATCGGACTCGAACAGACGGCAAGTACACTCGAAATCGCGTGACCAGGTGCTCACTATGAAGTGTCAGATGGGCAAAAACTGCAATGCGCGGCTTTAATCACACATTAGACTAGCTAAAAAAACTAGAATTTTGCCTAACTAATTGGGATAGACCATGTCAGAGAGAAAGGTTACCGGCCGGATTTCGCGAGCAATCAGGGCTTCTGGTCCGCTGGTGTCTCTCTGTATCCAATCACAACGAAGCCAGGAACATGGCAGAAGTGGAATTTCCGGGGCCACCACCCTCGATCATCATGCTCGACCCGGAAGCTCTCTGATGTTGCTGATCAACCGTAGCTGAAAAGAAGTAAAAAGAATTGGCTGAACGGTTTACAAGTGCTTTCAAGGAATATCTGTCCGGCGCCGCCACCGCTGCCGTGGGTGCCGTTGCGGCTCTATTTTCTCATAGTCCGGAAAAACAGTCCTCGAAAAAGGTAATGGGCGGCATGTCTGGAAGCATCCGCGGCGGGAAGGGTATCGGCTTGCTGCTCCTCTGCGGCCTTTTGTTGGGTGCGGCCCCTTCGGTGCAGGCGGGGGGCGATTTTTGCTCCGATTACCCCAATGGCGTGGTCGATGGCAGCCTCCCGGGTACGTATCCGCTTCCCAGCGCATTCGGTATCGACCGGGACTGCACATTCATCAACTTCCCGCTTGGCAACCCCCTCGCTCCCAACGGGCTTGAACCGACGATCAATTTCTATACGCCGGATAAAAACAACGTCTATCTGATCGTTTTCGATACCGTGTACTTCAACGGGAATCTGGCGTGTTCCAATATTCCCCACAAGCTCTGGTCGGTGAATTCAGCCGGATTCAAGAGCTCCTGTCAGGACATCATGATCCCGGCGGAGATGATCGACAAGCAGTCTCCGGCGGCTAAGGCCACAATCGGCGTGCCCTTCACCTACACGCTGACGATGCCGTCCATGAATTATCCCGACGGTGATCCGTCAACGAATACCCTCGGCAACGTCATTCTCACCGATGATCTCACCGCTGCGGGCACCACCTATGTTGGGCCCGACGGTATCGCTCAGTCCACGGGTGCGGAACTCACCTACCTGAGCCACACCGCCTACATCAAGGGTGGTGCCGCCTTAACGGAAGGGACCGACTACACGTTCAGCAACGGGGGAGACGATAAGCACCTCAGCTTTGATTTCGACCAGATCCCGGCCGGAAGGCAGATTATGGTCGATCTCACGGTCGTCCTCGACGATATCACGCCGACGAATGATGCTGGAAATACCTTTATCAATACCGCCAAGTGGACCTTCTCCCGCTCCATTGATCTCGATGAAAACGGCTTGATAGAAGACGGCACGGCCGATTTGGATGGTGACGGCATTTATGAAAATGAGTTCTTTGAGCCCCTCCCCGGCGAGCCGGGTGTCGCGGCGCTGATGACCATCGCCGAACCCGACCTGGTGGTGAGCAAGTCGAGCTCAACGGCGGCAATGAATCTCGGCACTATCGCCGACTATACAGTATCTGTGCTGAATTCGGGCGGGAGTACGGCCTGGGAAAGCACGATCGTCGACACCCTTCCCGTGGGCATGTGCGACTACTTTACTACTGATGGGACGGTTGAGGTGGCCCTCGGCATTTATGATGCCGCCGGATCGACTCTGCTGAGAAGCCTGACAGAGACAACGGACTACACGCTGAGCTGGGTAGGCGATCCGACCTGCACGCTGACCCTCGATCTGGTCTCCGCCAAGGCGGCCATTGCCCATAACGAACTGCTTAAAATCACCTACCCTGGCCAGCTGGACGGCGATGTTGTCGATCAATCTACCCATACCAATATCGCGGTTGCGCAGCAGTGGTACAACGACGACAGCAGTAACACCGATCGCAAATTGTATGGACCCTATACCTCGACGGACGGTTCTGAAACCTATGCGGATACGGAGACCATTACAGCGACGCTCTCCGGTTATTTCCTGAAGAAGATAGTAACCAACGACACTACTGGTGAATCACCGGCACTCAGTGCCTCCCCCGGTGATATCCTGCGCTACACACTGCAGCTGGAGAACTTCAATGTCCCTAGCCTGTTGGACATTGACATTACCGATGATCTGGGTGTGTTGAACCTGGCCGATTACATCGTCCCGGGTTCGCTGAGTAATGTAACGCACTCTTTTCCTGTAGGAGCCACAGTTAATGCCGATCCCAATGGTGGGACTCACGGTGCCAGCCTCATTACCATTTCGGATTTCGATTTGGCTGAAGACCAATCCTACCAGATTGAATTTGAAGTTACTGTCGGGGCAGCAGCCAACGGTTTTGACATCGAAAACCAGGCAGATATAAGCGGTGTTGAAGACAGTGAGGTAAATACTACCAATTGTACTGACATCACTGACCCAAGTACCTGTACTGTTCGTCTTCAGGGCGTGAGTGATGACCCCTTTGTCTCTGGCCCGATTGCACTAGGTACAGGCGGTGATAGCACAAAGGTTCTCGTTGCCAGCGGCGGTGCCCTGCAGAAGGTGAATGATCAGCCTACGGCCACCATTGGCGAGCAATTCACTTATACCATTAAGGTGCCGGCGATACCGGTCGGCGTGCCGCTCTCTGATGTGGAGATCACCGATAACCTGACGGCCACCGGTGCCGACCTCAAGTTTGTCCATGCTGAAGTGACAGCAGCGAGTAGCTGGCAGGGCGTTGTCATTAATACTGGTACGGATACCAATCTTGTATTGGAAAATAATGTTACCGGTATCGACATTCCGGCCGATGGCTTTGCCGAGATCAAAGTGACGGTCGAGCTGTCGAATACCGACAATAACAATGCAGGCGACACTTTCCAAAACCACGCCTCCTATAGCTATGACCGTACCAATGGCGGTGGCCTGCGTATAACTCCCGCGTCGGATCCCGCAACCGATACCACGGCGCTTATGACGATTGTCGAGCCGGACTTGGCTGTCGGCAAAACGGTGACGTTCGCCTCGCCTGCGGGCAAGGACCCGCTCACGGAGCCGGCCACGGTGGGGGATGTGCTTGAATATGTGGTCGCCGTTGATAACAACAGTGCAGACGCCACCGCCTATGACACGAGATTGGTGGATACCCTTCCTGCGGAGCTCGCGCTCTACAGTGGCTTTACCCCCACCGTGACGATTAATGGTTCACCGATGAGCACCTCACCGATCGGCGCACCGGACGGCCCTCTGATCTGGGGGGATGACGGCTCGCTCGATATTCCCCCTGACGGTCAGCTGGTGCTGACCTACCAGGTGACGGTTGAGGCGGCCACCGGTGGCAATATCAGCAACCAAGTGTACGTGGACTGGGTATCCTGGGATGGCACCAGTATCGATGGACCGCGTACCGGTGATGGCTGCCCAGTCCTAACTTCTAATCCACCAAATGATTATTGCGCTGGCCCAGCATCTGCGACGGTTGGCACCCAGGACAGCACCGCACTCAGCAAACTGGTCTCCAGCGACACCTATGCCGAGGACCCGCCCAGCGCCGGCAACCCTCAGGTGCGCGTAGGTGATACCGTTACCTATGACCTGGTGCTGGAGCTACAGGAGTACATGACCCAGAGCGTGAAGGTGTTCGATACCCTACCAGCGGGTATGGAGTTCGTCAGTTATACCATCGAGCCGGGTTCGACCACCTTCAACTATACCCTGGACACTACGACAGACCCCTCTGCTGGTGATACGGGACCCCTGACCTGGGACTTCGGTGATATCGAGAATGTGCCCAGCGGTGATAACACCCCTGTCGATCCACTGATAATCCGTTACGTGGCCAGGGTGGTGGATGACCCGGCAATCGGGGTTACCCCAACAACCGATACCCTCCTCAACGACGCCAGGGTTGAATACACCGGGTTTGACCCGGCCAATACAGCGCTTGACGCCGAAGCCCCGGTGGATGTACTGCAGCCGCAGATTAGCTCTATTACCAAGAGTGGTACGGTGTCGGATCCGACAGCCACAGGCAGCGGTACTAATGCAGATCCTTATGTTGTCGACATCGTTAACGACACCATGGCCTTCCAGTTGCAGGCCTGTAACGATGGCGATGCTCCCGCCTACGGTGTGGAGCTCACCGACGATCTGGCGTGGAAGCTGGATGAAACCGACCTGACGACGACAGCGCCCGTAGTAACAGTTGGACCGCCAGCCGCACCGACCCCATTAAATGCTGGGAGCGACTACACCCTGACGGTACCCGCCCGTGACGGCGTGATGGTGGTCACCCTGGCTGATACCGTTCCTGTCGCAGCTAATGAATGCGTAACCGTCAATTACACACTCGGTTTCCACACTGATATCGCCCCGAATTCGACCTGGTGGAACAGCGCCACGGTCGTCGAGTACTGGTCGCGGGAGGCTCTGGATCCGACTAACGACCGTGAATATGCCGCCATTACCCCGGTACCTGCTTCCAGTGTCTACATGACCAACACCTTCACCCCGGTGGCACCGGCCAAGACGGTAGCCTCACCGCTGTCGGGGGAAGTGACTATTGGAGATTCGGTTAGCTATACCATTACGGTGCCGGGCACGCCTGTTAACGCGGAACTGAGTGACGTGGAGGTCAGCGACACGCTGAATGCGGCGTTGCTCTACGACAGTGCCAGCGTCGAGGTGAACGGCGTGGCGACAGCGATTGCACCGGTGCAGAGCGGTCAGCTTCTGACTTGGACTATACCGAGTATTCCGGCCGGCCAGCAGGCTGAGATAACCCTGAACGCCCACGTGGCCAACAGTGTGGGTGTCGATGCCGGAGATCCACTCCCCAACAGCGCCAGTTACACCTACGATGTGGGCGGTGTGGCCACACCTGGTGGTAGTAGTGACCCAGCCACTGCAACCCTGCTGATCACCGAACCGACGGTGACGATGAGCAAGAGCGTTGCCAACCAGACCAATCCGGGCAACCCGCCGGTGGCCGGTGATGTGCTGACGTACACCCTGCAGCTGGACGCCTCGGGCGGTGCGGCGCTGGATAACTTCTCCGATGCGTTCGATATCTCGATCATCGACGACCTGAGTTTGGGCCTTGCTTACAAGACGGGTTCAGCGACCCTCAATGCCGCGGCGCTGGCGGATCCGGTGAATGTCACAGCGGGTGACGGTAGCACCACGGAACAGCAACTGCGTTGGTCGCTGGCCGACGGTAATGATATCGACATCCTGGAAGGGAACTCGGTGACCATCACCTACGATGTGCTGGTGCTGAACGATGTCGTTGCCGGTCAGATCCTGGAGAACAGCGCGGTGGCGCAGTGGACCGGGCTTGACGGTGTCAATGCCAACGAGCGCGACGGCTCGGACGGGGCCGGTGTCGAACCGAATGATTACGAGACCGCGCTGCAGAATGAGTCCATTACTGTCGCGGATAACACCGCGTTCACCAAGTCGGTGGTTGCGGACTCGGATACCGCGACGCCGGTCGGCACGCTGCGCATCGGCGACACCGTCAACTACCGGCTGGACATCAGCCTGCAGGAAGGGACCACCACCGGAGTTTCGGTGCAGGATACGTTGGATGCGGGCCTGGAGTTTGACAGCATCGTCAGCATCAACGGCGATGCAGCGGCTGACTACGACCCGCCCGCCAGTGGCGCCGGCAGCAACTTCAGCTACAACACCATCACCGCGGGCTTGCTGCCTTCGGCCGGTGCCATCGGTTCGCTGAACTTCCCCATCGGGGATGTCACCAACGACCCCCTGGGCGATGCCACCACCGATACACTGACGATTGTCTACCGGGCACGGGTTGCCACCGGTGTGCTGACTCAGAGCCCGTCGACCACCCTGAACAACAGCGCGGTACTGACCTACAACACCACCAGCACTCTTAACGCTAGCGCCAGCGTGACCGTGCAGCAGCCGGTAATGAGCACGGTGACCAAGCTGGGTAACGGTACAGCCAACACCGATTTGAGCCCGTTGGCCGTGAATGTGGCTACAGACACCGTGCAGTTTACGCTGGAGAGCTGTAACACCACGGGACTGGCGCCGGCCTACAACGTACAGCTGACCGATGAGCTGGCGAGCCAGCTAAACGAAGGCAGCATCGTCGGACCGACGGTGACCATTAACGGTGCACCGGCGACCGATGGCGTCAATTACACCTACACCCCCCCGGCAGGTCGCGGCGGCAGTCTCGTCATCGACCTCATCGACCCGGTGAACCCGAATGAGTGTGTCACCGCGGTCTACGACATCGGCTTCTATACCGATTTCGGCCCGAACGAGCTGTGGAGCAACAGCGTTACGGTCGATGAGTACTGGTCGCTGGATGGCGATAGCGGGGAGCCGTATGCCGGCTCCGGTCCGGCCTCCTTCTGGATGACCAACACGACGACTATCATCCCGCCCCTCAAGGAAATGACGGTACCGGCCAGCGGTGAGGCGACCATCGGTGAGAGCGTCGTCTATCAGGTAACAATACCCGCCAGTGCGACTAATGCCTCGCTGTACGATGTCATCGTCAGCGACACGCTGGCGGCCGAGCTGGAATTCGTCGGCGTCAGTGAGGTCAGCGGCAACGGCTTTACGCTCACTGACAACAGTGTCGGCAACGACCTGAGCTTCTCGATCATTCAAATTCCGGCAGGCCAGGTGGCGGTGCTTGAGGTAACGGCGCGAGTCGCCAACAACGTCGATGCCGATGCCGGTGACAACTTCAGCAATACCGCGAGCTACACCTATGCGACCTCGCTTGGTGGGGAGCCCAACACCGGTGGTGGCAGCACAACGGCTACCAGCCTGCTGATCACCGAACCGACGGTGACGATGAGCAAGGGCGTTGCCAACCAGAGCAATCCGGGCAATCAGCCGGTGGCCGGAGATGTGCTGCGTTACACCCTGCAGCTGGACGCCTCGGGCGGTGCGAATTTCTCCGATGCGTTCGATATCTCGATCCTCGACGATCTGAGTCTGGGCCTGGTCTACCAGAGCGGTACGGCGAAACTCAATGCCGCGGCGCTGGCGGACCCGGTCAACGTCACAGCGGGTGACGGCGTCACCACAGCACAGCAGCTCAGGTGGTCGCTGGCCGATGGCAATGATATCGACCTCCCGGAAGGGAGCTCGGCGACCATCACCTATGACGTGCTGGTGCTGAACGATGTCGTAGCCGGACAGGAGCTGACCAACATTGCGGTGGCACAGTGGACCGGCCTTGACGGTGCCGATGCCAACGAGCGTGATGGCTCGGATGGATTTGGTGTCGAGCCGAACGATTACGAGACCGCGGTGGAGAGCACGCCCATCACCGTAGCGGATAACACCGCGTTCGCGAAGTCGGTGGTCGCGGATTCGGATACCGCGACAGCGGTCGGCACGCTGCGCATCGGCGATACGGTCGACTACCAGCTGGACATCAGCCTGCAGGAAGGGACCACCACCGGTGTCTCGGTGAGCGATACGCTGGATGCGGGCCTGGAGTTCGACAGCATCGTCAGCATCAACGGCGATACGGTGGCCGACTACGACCCGCCGGCTAGTGGTGCCGGCAGCAACTTCAGCTACAACACCATCCCTGTGGGCTCGCTGCCGAGTGCCGGCACGACCGGCCCGCTTAGCTTCCCCATCGGGGATGTCACCAACGACCCCCTGGGCGATGCCACCACCGATACGCTGACGATCGTCTACCGAGCCCGGGTTGCCACCGGTGTGCTGGCGCAGAGTCCGTCGACCACGCTGAACAACAGCGCGGTCCTGACCTACAACACCACCAGCACTCTTAACACTAGCGCCAGCGTGACCGCGCAGCAGCCGGTAATGAGCACGGTAACCAAGCTGGGTAACGGCGCGGCTAACACCGATGCGAGCCCGCTGGCAGTGAATGTAGCCAGCGACACCGTGCAGTTTAGGCTGGAGAGCTGTAATACCACGGGGCTGGCACCGGCTTACAACGTGCAGCTGACCGATCTGCTGGCGACCCAGCTGGATGAGACCAGCATCGTCGGTCCGACGGTGACCATCAACGGTGCACCGGCAACCGATGGCGTGAACTACGACTACGCCCCACCGGCGGTGCGCGGGGGGAGTCTCGTCATTGACCTTATCGATGCGGTGAACCCGGGGCAGTGTGTCACCGCGGTCTACGACATCGGCTTCTATACCGACTTTGGCCCGAACGAGCTGTGGAGCAACAGCATCACGCTCGATGAGTACTGGTCGCTGCCGATGCAGTCGGGACAGGTCTATGGGCTGGTGGGACCGGCCGAGTTCTGGATGACCAATCAGGCCACCATCGACCCGCCTAGCAAGGTGCTGACCAGTGCGTCCGAGGCGACCATTGGCGAGGAGGTCACCTACGAAATCAGGGTCCCCGCCAATCCTGCGAATGCGGCCCTGTATGATCTGGTGGTAAGCGATCCCCTGCACGGCAGCCTGGAATACCTGGGCGCCACGGAGATCAGCGGCAATGCTCTTTCCCTTACCGATAACACCGACGCGACTGTAACTCCGACCAAGGTGAACCTGGTCATCGATCAAATTCCGGCCGGTCAGCAGGCAGTCATTGAAATCACCGCACGGGTGGCGAACAACGCCGCTGCCAACGCCGGCACCAGCTTCAACAACAGCGTCTCTTATACGTACGCCATCACCGATGGCGGCGCAGCCAATCCCGGCGGTAGCTACACCACCACGGACCCGCTGACCATCGTCGAGCCGGAACTGGCCATCACCAAACAGGTGGCCAACGTCACCAACCCGGGTGCGGCGCCCAACCCCGGGGACATCCTGCGCTATAGCGTGAGCTTTACCGCCGGCGGCGGGGAAGCGGGGGATGATTTCTCCGATGCCTTCGACCTTCTGATTGAAGACAGCCTGAGTCTGGGTCTGGCCTACCAAAACGGCACGGCCAGCGTCGATGGCGGCAACACCATTACCGACCCCGGCACCAACGGCGGGGACGGTGTGAGCACCGCACAGACCCTGACCTGGAGTCTGGCCGATGCCACTGCCGACATCGACGTGGTCGAGGGGACCGCCGTCACCGTGGCTTATGACGTGCTGGTGCTGGATGGTGTGCGGGCCGGACAGGAACTGACCAACAGTGCCACCGTCCAGTGGACCGGCCTGGACGGCGATAGCACGCTTGAGCGTGACGGCACCGGCACACCTGAGGTCAACGACTACTTTTCGGGTCCGGCCACCACCACCCTGATGACCGAATTTGCAGTCTCGTTCGTGAAATCCGTCGTGAATGCTACGACCGGAGAGGATCCGGGCGCGAACGCTCAGCCCGGCGACACCCTGCGTTACAGCCTGGTGATCACCAATGAGAGCATTGCCCCTCTGAACAACGCCTCGGTGGTCGATGAGCTGGCCGCACACTTTGCGCCGGGCAGCCTGCAGGTACTCAGCGTTTCGGATGCGAACGCCGACACTACCAACACCAGTGCAACGGGTGGTGTCAACGGCACCGGTATTATCGATATCCGCAATCTCACTCTGGCGCCACAGGGGAATGATGGGGATACGCTGACCATCCTCTTCGAGGCGGCACTCGCCCCGGTCATCGACAGCGGCACGACCGTGCTGAACCAGGCGCAGCTGACCGGGGATGGGCTGGCTTCTGCAGCCAGCAACGAGACCTCCACGCTGATCAGCTCGGCCCCGGCGTTCGAGGTCTGGAAGAGCTCGCTGGACATCTCCGATGACCCGTCCGAACTGCGCGCCGGGGATACCCTGCGCTACACCCTCACGGTGAAGAATGTCGGAACCGAGGATGCCATCAACGCGGTCCTGCACGATCAGCTGCCGACCAACACTACCTATGTCTCCGACAGCACAACCTTGAATGGCGCCCCCGTCGCCGACCAGAGCCCCGGCGTCCTTCCGCTGCAGGATGGTATCGCCATCCACGCGCCGGAGGACGCCACGCCGGGGGTGATGCGGGCGGATGCCAGTTCGACCAGCAGTAATATCGCGACCATTACCTTTGACGTCGTTATCGATGCCGATCTCTTCAGTGGCACCGTCATCGCCAATCAGGGTTTCGTTACTGTCGAGGGCACGGGCAGCGGGGCGGTGCCGCAAAAGCCGTCGGACGACCCGGACACCGAGATTCTCGATGATCCGACCCGTGATGTGGTCGGTAATGTGCCGCTGGTCGATGCCCACAAGAGTGTGGAGATTCAGGTGGACAACGGTTCGCCGGGCATCGTCGATCCCGGTGATGTGCTGCGCTACAGCATCGTCGTCACTAACATGGGATCGGCTCCCGCCAGCGAGGTCGTCCTGGTCGATGCGGTGCCGGTCAACACCCGTTATGTGCCGGACTCGGTGGTGCTCAATGGTCTGCCGGTCGGACAACCGGATGGCGGGATTTCGCCGCTGGCCTCCGGAATTGCCGTCAGCTCGTCGGATTTGACGCCGCCGCTGCCCGCGGCGGGTGAGGGCATATTGTCCGTCGGCGGCTCGGCGATCGTTACCTTCGATGTGCAGGTGAATGCCGGCGTCGCCAGCGGCACGATCATCAGCAATCAGGGCGTCGTGCAATCCAACGAACAGCTGGACGAACCGACGGACGCGGATGGGCTCGATTCGAACGGTGATCAGCCGACCGAGGTGGTCGTCGGCGAGGCCCAGCAGCTTTCGATCAGCAAGGAGGTATTCGTGGTCGGGGGCGGTGTTGCCGTGCCGGGCGCCACTCTGGAATATGTGGTTCGCGCGACCAACATCGGCGGCGTAGCGGCGACGGATGTGGTTATCACCGACGATTTGGATACGCCGGTATCGGGGCAGCTGACTTATGTACCCGGTTCCGGAACGCTGGACGGCCTGGCGACCGGCGTGACCTTTGCCGCGCCGCTCCTTACCGCGGACTATTCGGCCAATTACGGTTCCCTGGATCCCGGCGCATCGGCGGTCCTGCGCTTCCGTGCGCAGATCGCCCCGGCGCTCGCCGTCGGTGAGACGATCACCAACATTGCAGAGGTCTTCTGGAATGCCTCGACGCAGACCGCGACCTCCAGTGTGTCGATCGACCTTGGTGGCACGCCGGGTGCGGTCAGTCTCACTGGCGAGGTTTGGCACGACGCGAACTTCAATACGGTCGCCGACGGGAACGAATCCTTGCTCGCGGACTGGTCTGTGGATGTCTACCGAAACGACCGCTTACTGGGCAGTGTGGTCACCGATGGCGGCGGTACCTACAGCATCCAGGGTCTCGCCGCGGCCGACGACTCGAGCGCCTATGAATTGCGGTTTCGCGCCCCGGGAGCGGGCGCCGATACGGCGCTGCTCGGTGAGGCCCATTCCAGTTACACCAACGGATTGCAGCGGATCACCGACGTCACGGCCTCGGCCGGGACCAGTGTCCGAAACCTGAATCTGCCGATCACGCCGAACGGGGTGGTCTACGACTCGGTCGTGCGCACGCCCATCGCCGGGGCGGCGGTGGCCATGCTGCGTGCCGGTGCCGAGCTGCCCGAGAGCTGCTTCGATGACCCGTCTCAACAGGGCCAGCTCACCTCGCGGCAAGGCTTCTACAAATTCGACATCAACTTCAGCGATCCAGCCTGCCTGGCAGGGGGTGACTACACCCTTCGCGTGACCCCCCCCGCATCCGGCTACACCGATTGGCCATCGCAGATAATTCCGCCTGTGAGCGACGAGGGCACCCCCGCATTCTCCGTGCCGGGCTGCCTCGGCGGGAGCGATGATGCCATCAGCGCCACCGCCAATCACTGCGAGGTCCAGACCTCGGAGTTCGCGCCGGCCGGAAACGTGCCCGCCCGTTCGGCGGGGACCACTCATCACGTGCACCTCACGCTGGATGATAACCAGCTGCCCGGCGAGAGCCAGATATTCAATAACCATATCCCGATCGATCCCGAGCTCGACACGGCGATCGCCATTACCAAGACCTCCTCCCGTGTCAATGTCAGCCGCGGCGAACACGTGGCCTATACGATCACGATCCGCAACACCCTGGGCACCACCCTGCAGGACCTGAGCATCGTCGATTCCTTCCCGGCGGGTTTCAAATACGTCGAGGACTCAGGACGTATCGACGGGAAACCGGTGGAGCCGGAGGCAAACGGTCTGCAGCTGAGTTGGACAAACCTCGAGCTTGGCGCCGAGTCACAGCACACCATTCAAATGCTGTTTATCGTCGGTTCCGGGGTATCCGAGGGGGAATATGTGAATCGCGCGCAGGTCATCAACAGCTTCAGCCGGGAGAACGTCTCCGGCGAGGCGAGCGCGACGGTGCGGGTGGTTCCGGACCCGACATTCGACTGCACCGACATCACCGGCAAGGTGTTCGACGACACCAACCTCGACGGGGCGCAGGACGGGAACGAAAAGGGGCTGCAAGGTGTGCGCCTGGTCACGGCGCGCGGTTTGATTGCCAAGACCGACGAGTACGGCCGCTTCCATATCACCTGTGCCGTGATCCCGAACGAGAGCCGCGGCAGTAATTTCATCCTGAAACTGGATGATCGCTCCCTGCCGACCGGCTTCCGGGTGACAACGGAGAACCCCCGCGTCCAGCGGGCGACGCGCGGCAAGATGATGCGCTTCAACTTCGGCGCAACCGCGCATCGCGTGGTGCGTCTCGATGTGGCGGACGGAGTGTTCGAGCCGGATTCCACGGAGATGCGCCTGCAGTGGAAGCCGCGCATGGAACTGCTGCTCGAAGAACTGCGCAAATCGCCATCGGTGGTGCGTATCGCCTACCTGGCGGATGTGGAACAGCCGTCCCTCGTCAAGCGGCGGCTGCGCGCACTCCGAAAGAGTATCACCGGGAAGTGGGAAGAGCTGAACTGCTGCTATCCGCTGACCGTGGAAACGGAAACCTTCTGGCGGCGTGGGGTGCCACCAGAGCGATAGCACCTGCAGCGATATAGCGACGGCGCGGCCGTAGACCCGAAGAGAAAAATAAATATCAACACCATG
The DNA here is from genome assembly GCF_016841685.1 of Thiohalomonas denitrificans. Lineage (GTDB taxonomy): Bacteria > Pseudomonadota > Gammaproteobacteria > Thiohalomonadales > Thiohalomonadaceae > Thiohalomonas > Thiohalomonas denitrificans_A. The sequence goes on along the minus strand of NZ_JAENYR010000047.1, from coordinate 6,632 downwards.
AAGCTCCGTTACAGGCAAACACAGAGGGGTCGGCACCACGGGATCCAGCACCAACCTTCGGGTCGGGGTGCGGGTCATTGTGGCCGCACGGCCCCGGTGGACGGTGGTGTGAACGGGTCTCTTCGGACGCTAATCGGTCACAGCTCCAAACTCGTTGCCGTGCTGTTGATTTCCCTTCTGGCCGCGGCGCCGGTTCGAGGTGAGTCCGCCGCCCAGGATGCCGGGGGGGTGGAGGCCGGTCCCGTCGGTGAGGCGACTGAAAGACACCTCTCCACCGACGAAGTGTTCCGGCCGTGGATACAGGACCCTGACCAGTACGCGCAGGAGCAGGGGGATGAGGTAGAGATTGAGAAGGTGCTGGATAAGGAAGTCGAGACCCGCAAGCTGCAGGGTGTCATTCCTCCGATTCGCTTCGAGTCGGGGCAAGCCGATATTCCGGACAGCTACGTCGACCTGGTGCGCAAGACACTGGCGGAGATGAAGCACCGCATCAATGTGCGACTGCACTTTGTGGGTCACAGCGATGATGTACCGCTAAGGGGATCGCTCCAGCAGCAGTACGGCGATAACCTCGGTCTCTCTCGTGAGCGTGCCGGCACGACCGCCGAGTACTTCCAGCGCGCCCTCGATCTGCCCCCGGAGTCGATCTCCTATGAAGGCGTCGGCGAAACCCGGCCCCTGGCCAGCAACGACACCGCGGACGGACGGGCGCAAAACCGGCGTGTCGAAGTCGAGGTCTGGTACGACGAAGTGAGCGAAAAGCTGGTCGAGAGGGAAGTGGTCGTCTCCAACGAAATCAAGCGCGTGAAAATGTGCCGCGTCGAGACGGTCTGCAAGCTCAGTTACAAGGAGGGGAATGCCAAGCGTACCCGGATCAAGAATCTCCTGCCGCCACTCCGCTACGACGAGGACGCCAACGCGATTCCGGCCCGCTATCTGCAGCAGATACGGGAGGCGCTGCAGAACCTGCGCGGCAAACAGAATGTTTTGGTCAAGTTCATCGGCTACACCGACAATATCCCCCTGACCGGCAGACCGGCGCGTATCTACGGCACCCATGTGGGACTGTCAAAGGCGCGGGCCCGCCGGGTGGCGCTGGCCGTACAGGATACCTTGGGTTTGCCCACCTCGGCGATCGACAGTGACGGCAAGGGAGCCGCCATGCCGGTGGCATCCAATGAGACCCGGCAGGGTCAGGCACTGAATCGGCGGGTGGAAGTGGAGTTCTGGCATGACGACCCGCTGGCGGAACTGCCTGATGAGCCGCAACTGTGTCCGGATGCGGCCGCGGCGGAGACGGTGACTCGCGTCTATGATCCTCCCACCGGCGCGATCAAACCCATCTACTTCGAAAACGGACGGCCACGGGTGCCTGCGGGTTATATCGATCGCCTCGGCCGGGTTCTGGACGAAGTCGACGACAAGACCAATCCGCGGCTGCGCTTCATCGGCTACACCAATAACGAGCGTCTCGATCGCCGGACCGCCTTGGTCTACGGCGACGATGTCGGTCTTTCCGCAGCGCGCGCTACGAAAATGATGGGACGCGCCAAGGAGCAGCTCGGGCTTGCCGACGCCCAGGTCGAGTCCGAGGGGCGCGGCTATGTGCAGTCCGAGGATGTGGTCAATTCGGGCTTCGTCGAGGCGGAACTCGCACGCGTCGAAGTCCAGGTGGTCTATGACGAACTGGCTTCGTTGGATGACGCGGACTTGATGGACATTCAGCGACTGACCCGGGAAGTAGCACCGAAGAACCCGTTTGCCCTGAATCTCATGCGCATCACGGTCGACGGCAAGCCGGTGAGCGACCCGAACAAGAGTATCCCCGACGTTCAACGTTGTATCGACGTTGCCCTGGACCGGGCGAACATCGAGTTCAAATTCGATAACCTGGATCTCAAGCCGCGTCTGAACGTCACGGCATGGCCGAGTACGGTCCGTTACCGGGACCTCGCCGACACCGAGTATCCGGAGAACCTCGTTCGCTTCCGGCGCTATACCAATTATCCCGACTTCATTGCCAAATCGGAGGTGCGGATCTTTGATGCCGAAGAGTCCACGCGCGCCGAGCCGATGGCCGTGGTTCCCGTCAACGAGGACGGCTTCGCCGAGTGGCAGGCCGGTTTCGACCGAATCGAGGCCCCCGGCCGCGAGCTGAAGTACCTGCTTCGGACCTACGACGAAGACGACAACTTCGACGAGACCGAGACACAGGTCTTGTGGATTGTCGATGAGCTGGAGGAAGAGCTCGAGGAGCGCGACGCGAGCAGGGAGTTATTGGTCGGCTATGGCGAAAATCGCCTCGCCCAACAGAGCATTCCCCTGCAAGGCGGGGCGATCAAGGTCTTCGGCACTGATATCCCCGACGGATATTCGGTCTGGGTGGCCGGTCGCCCGCTTCCGGTGAGCGATGACCGGGAGTTCGTGGCGGAAGAGATCCTGCCCTCGGGCATGCACACGGTGGAGGTCGCCGTTCTCGACCAGGCCGGCAACGGCGAACTGTTTCTGCGTGACCTGGAGCTCAAGAAGAGCGACTGGTTCTACGTGGGGATTGCCGACCTCACTATCGCCGCTGATGATACCAATGGCCCCGCGGAGTTGGTTACCGGTGACGAGACCCACTACGACAACGATGTGAGTGTCGATGGCCGGCTCGCCTTCTATACCAAGGGAAAGTTCGGCGATGGCTGGAGATTGACGGCTAGCGCGGACACCAGGGAAGGGCCGGTCGAGGATATCTTCAGCAACTTCATGGACAAGTCTCCGGACGCGCTGTTCCGCCGTATCGATCCCGATTATTACTACCCGACCTTCGGCGACGACAGCACGGTGGAGGAAGATGCACCCACCTCGGGCAAGTTTTACGCCCGCCTGGCGCGTAACCAGAATTATGGCATGTGGGGCAACTTCAAGATCGGCTATCTCGGCAACAGCCTGGCGCATGTCGACCGCAGCCTTTATGGCGCCAACCTGCACTATCAGACGCTGGGCGCAACGAGCTTCGGGGAGGAGCGGTTGATGCTCGACGGGTTTGTGGCCGAGCCGGGGACCATCGCCAGCAGGGATGAATTTCGCGGCACGGGCGGCTCGCTCTATTCGCTGCGGCATCGGGACATCCTCGCCGGTTCGGAGCGGGTGCGCATCGAGATCCGCGACAAGGATTCGGGCATCATCACCGGCGTCAAGAACCTGTCGCCGGGGCTGGATTACGACGTCGATTACCTGCAGGGGCGGGTATTGCTCGCGGAACCCCTGTCGGCGACCGCCAGTGACGACATGCTCGTCGACAGCGGTACCGGCAGCGGCGATCGGGTCTATCTGGTGGCCCGGTATGAGTACACCCCGGGATTCGAGGAGATCGATACGCTCTCCGCCGGCGGGCGTGCACACTACTGGTTCAACGATACGGTGAAGCTCGGGATTACATCGAATCAGAACGATGAAGAGGGCGACGAGAGCAGCCTCAATGCGGTGGATCTGACCCTGCGCAGGAATACCGATTCCTGGGTGCGGGTCGAGGCGTCCGAGAGTGAAGGCGGGGACGTGGCGACCTTGCTTTCCAACGATGGCGGCTTCAATTTTGATTCCGTGTCGGAACTGGAAGGGCAGGACCCCAGTGGCGGTGCCTACCGGGTCGATGCCAGTCTCGGGCTCAAGGATATCTTCGAGGACCTCGAGGGCAAGTTGACGCTTCACCGGCAGAGCCTCGAAGCGGGCTATTCCTCTCCCGGACTCACCGCAGCCACCGATACCGACCAGTATGGCGGCTCGCTGGATATGCCGGTTAACGAGTGGGTAGGCGTCAGGGCCAAAGCCGAAAGCAAGTCGCAACAGCTCGGTCTGGAGACCAGTGCGGTCGAGGTCGATGTCGATTACCTCCTCAACGACAACTGGACCTTGAGCGGCGGCATTCGGCACGACAAGAGAACCGATCGCTCTCCGGTCGTGCCGCTGACTCAGGAGCAAGGCGAACGTGCCGATGCCGTGGTTCAGGCCGGCTACGATTCCAGGGGCAAGTGGGATGCCTACGGCTTCGTCCAGGGCACCGTGAACACCACCGGCAACCGGGATGAAAACAGTCGCATGGGGACCGGCGGCGCCTATCGTATCAGCGACCGCCTGCGGGTCCGCGGCGAGGTTTCCGGGGGCGACATGGGTGCGGCCGGCAAGCTCGGTACGGACTTCCTCTATACGGACCGGACCAACCTCTATCTCAACTACGCCCTCGAAAACGAGCGTACGGACAACGGCGTGCGGGCTAGGAAGGGTAACCTCACCTCCGGCTTCAAAACGCGCTATTCGGACAGTGCCAGCATTTACGCCGAGGAGAGTTACTCGCATGGCGACGTGCCGACCGGGCTCATGCATTCGACCGGCGTCGATCTCGCCCCGAATGATCGCTGGAATTTCGGCGCCAACCTCGACGTCGGTACCCTGAAGGACCACGAAACCAGCGCCGAAACCAGTAGAGAGGCCATCGGGCTTCGCGTGGGCTATGGCTTCAACCGGTTCAAGGTGGCAAGCGCCCTGGAATACCGGGTGGACGAGACAGAGAACCCCGATACCAGTTTCGACCAACGGACGACCTGGTTGACCAAGAACAGTCTGAAATATCAGACCACCCCGGACTGGCGCTTCACCGGCAAGATCAATCACTCGGAGAGCGAGAGTTCTCTTGGCGAGTTCTACGACGGTAACTACACCGAGGCCGTGCTCGGCTATGCCTACCGGCCGGTGCACCACGACCGGATGAATGCGCTGCTGAAATACACCTATTTTTACAATCTACCGAGTACCGATCAGGTCTCGCTCGACAGTACCTCCGCGGACTACATCCAGAAGAGCCATATTATCGCGGGCGACGTGCTCTATGACCTCACCAAGCGCTGGAGCGTGGGCGCCAAGTACGGCTATCGGCTGGGTCAGGTCAGTCAGGAAAGAGAAGACCCGGAGTTTTTCGACAGTAACGCCCATCTCTACGTCGCGCGCGCTGATTGGCACTTTGTCCACAAATGGGATGCCCTGATGGAGTGGCGTATTCTGGACCTGCCGGATGCGCAGGATAGACGCGACGGCGCCCTCGTCGCGGTCTACCGGCACGTCGGGCGGAATGTCAAGCTGGGAGCCGGCTACAACTTCACCGACTTCTCGGACGATCTGACGGACCTCGACTACGACTCCCAGGGCGTCTTCGTCAACATCGTCGGCAAGTTCTGATTCGGACGGCGGCCCACCCGCTTTCCCGATGGCGTCGTCGTCACGCCATCCAATCGGGAAGCCACCCTCCCTCCTGCCAAAAGGGTTAAAATCGGGATACGCGGACATTTTCGTGCAGGACTTCCGGATCGATGTGAAAAACCCGGGGTGAGGGTGATGACCTTCAAAACCGGGGGAGGGTGGCTCCTTGGCAAAACTCTATATTGCGCTTGGCGCGGCAGTGATAGCCTCGCTGTTTCTGAGCATGGCCTGGAAGCCGTTGCCTTTCGAGGAGCGGCTCATCGCCATCCAGATGCAGGAGGCGGCCCCGGAATTTGCCCGATTCGTGGCGGATGAGCCGATCGAAGTTCAGGCCTTGTTGCTGGATTACGCGAGCGATGAAATCCTGAAGCTGAAGGCCCAATCGGCACTGCTTCGATATCCTGAGTTGGTGAGAAGAGTTCTGCCGATCTACGGTTCCGACCAGGACTTCCAGGGCATTCTCCGTGAGTATGGTGAGAGCGTTTTCCTGCCGATCGCCTATTTCCTCTCGAATGAAATTTCTTCGGTTGCCGTAATGCACTACACGGCCCAAAAACTCGAATCCCTCAGACAGACGACTGCCAAGGGCTCCGAAGATGAGTCTGCACCCGCCGTTACCGAAAGGCAGGAGACGCTGACTCCGGAAATACGCGGCCGGTACGCCGTCCGGTTCATCGAAAATGAGGGTCATGGATTCCTCGGCCAATTCGTGCTGGATAGGCGCGGAAATCCCCGGTGGCTACAGAGTGAACGTTTGCTGGAAGGCGCCGGCTCCTTTTTCGCAGGTGGCATCAGCAGCCTGGAGCGAAAGGCGAAAATCGACCATGACATCAACATCACGGATGTCGGGTGGGCCGGGGTCGATGTCCTGGTGATGGCCAGTGCCGTCAAACTGCTTCGGCTGGGCCGGGTGGGTGCCGTCGCCGCGAAGCCGCTGAGCTCCTCGACCCGGACCGCGGCGATGATGTCGCGCGTAGCCCGGGTGGGACAAGTAGGTGCGGGTTTGGCGAAACACGGCAAATGGCCCGCAATCATCCTGGCCGGCTACGTCGCGATCAAACATCCGGGAGTTATCAACGACACCTTTGCAAGCCTGTCCCGGATCGTGGGGCTCCCGGCCTGGGTCGGACAGTTTGCCGGGTGGCTCATCATCCTGTTACCGGTTTTCTATCTCGGCTCGTGGGTCATGCGGTGGATGGTCGCCCCCACCATCAAGCTGCTCCGCGCCACCATAGCGACCCTGTCCAGATTCGAACCCGCAAACCGAGGAAATAACCTGTAGGGTGGATAAGCGACAGCGCATCCACCAGAACGACCCGAGGGAACGCGGATGCGCTGTCGCTTATCCGCCCTACGGAATGGAAGAGGCAATCATCTGGTAGGGTGGATAAGCG
>NZ_JAENYR010000046.1 GCF_016841685.1 Thiohalomonas denitrificans | reverse complement strand
ACGAACCTTTAGCCGTCATTGCGAGGAGCCACAGCGACGCGGCAATCTGGGGCTTTGGGAGCAGGAGATTACTTCGTCGCCGGGGCTCGGCTTTGGCATCCTGCGTCGCTCTACCACCTACATCCATGTAGGCGTCCTCGTACTGACAGCGGGGGCAAGTTCATCAGGAGGAGCCCCAGCGACGCGACAATCTGGGGTTTTCGGAGCAGGAGATTACTTTGTTTCCGGGGCTCCTCCTGAAGAACTTCCCCCTTTCCATGCAGCCAGGGGTACGGAACAGGGCCGATGATGCCATTCCCTCCCCCTGTGGGGGAGGGCCAGGGAGGGGGTGATCTAATAGGCCGTGACCGTTTTCTTTCCCCCTCATCCTGTCCTTCTCCCTGAGGGAGAAGGGACCCTCGTTCGGCGCTCCGCAATGACGGCTAAATGTTCGTCACTGGTTCGGGGCCGTGCAGCGGCGGGTACGGCTCGTAATGCAGCGGGGGCAAGTTTTTTTCCCCGTGCACCCCGTGGTTCGCCTGGATTCGCTCAAGCTGTCTCCGTGTACTCTGTGCTCTCTCTGGCTTTGCCGTCTACGTGGTCAGCCGGCGGTAGATGTCGGCTACCTGATAGGGCAGGCGGCGGACGTCGTCGACTACCGTGTAGCCGACGGGGCCGTACATGTGCGGCAGGTATTCGGGACCTTCGGTGTCGATGGTGATGCAGTAGGAGTGGATCCCTTGGTGATGTGCCTCGATGAGGGCACGGCGGGTGTCTTCGATGCCGTATTCACCGCGGTAGTCGCTGTAGTCGTCCGGCTTGCCATCGGAGAGGGTCACCAGGATACGGGTCTTCGCCTCTTCGTCCGAAAGGATCCGCGAGAGGTGACGAATGGCGAAACCCATGCGGGTGTAGTCCTGAGGGCGGATGCCGCTGATGCGATTCTGCACTTCGGGGCCATAGGGCTCCTCGAATCCCTTCACCCGGTAGATTTCGCAGCGCTTGCGGGTCATGCCGGAGAAGCCGTAGATCGCGAAGCGATCACCGAGGGTATCGAGGGCTTCCGAAAGCAGCAGGAGCGACTCCCTTTCGGCGTCATTGATCCAGCCCCGGGTCGAGCCACTCATGTCCACCATGAACACCACCGCGATATTGCGTTCGGTACGGTGCAGTCGGGTGAAAACGCGCTCGTTCATTTCGACCCCGTTTCGGACGTCCGCCAGTGCCTCCACCAGGGCATCGAGGTCGATGTCGTCGCCGTCCGGCTGGCGCTTCTCCACCCGGTCTTCATCGCGCACGGCCTCGAAGGTCTTGCGCAGGTGGCGGACCAGGCCGCTGTACTTCTGCAGGGCCTGCCCGGCAAAGCCATCGTCCACCGGTTCGACAGCCTTTTCACGCACCACGCACCAGTTTTTGCGGTAGTGCTGTCGGCGATAATCCCATTCGTTGTAGAGGTCGGCGCCCTCCTCGTGATAGGTGCCGAGCCATACTTCATCCGGGTCCTTGTGTTCGTCTTCGAACAGGCGCGGGTCGTACTCCCCGGGGCCTGCCGGCACCAGGTATTCATCCGGAATCTCGCCCAGATCGAGCATAATGGAGCTCATGAGGTTCCGGATATGCTCGGGCGGTGCGATCGGCTCGGAGTCCAACAGCAATTCAGTGTCCAGCGGGCTCTCCTGTTCCGATGCATCAGGTGGCAGGCTCGAAAAGCGCTGAGGGGGCTGCTGTTCCGCTTCGGCCTTCTCCTCCTCCGATTTCTCCTCCAGCAGGTCGCGCAGGGAGACGCGAAACAGGGCCTTTTCCCGCGCCACCCGCTCCGCCGTCCGCGCGGCCACTTCCCCGAGATGAAGCACGCCCTGATAACTGAAAGGAGAAGGTACGGGCAGCCGGCCGAGCCGTTCGCAGGCCAGCGCAAGGCTGTCCCCGGAATCCGCCCCGCGCCGCAACAGCCGTTCACTGACAGTGACCCACTCCAGCGGCCGAACCTCACCCAGGGTTTCCTTTATTCGGAGCATTTCGCGCCACAAACCCGAAAGTTCACGACTGATACACCCTTCCAGTCGCACGGTCTCCAAGGCGTGGTACAGCCGCAGCAGGGGGCCGGGAGATGGGTGGGATCGCAGGGCGTTCATGACCGAGGTCCTGAACGTCCCGAAGCGGGTCTGGGCCCACAGCATGGCGGTAATCGCCTTGTAGAGGCTGAAGTTGTCCTTCGAATCCGGAAGTCGCGACAGAACCGGCGGCAGATAGAGGGTCTCGGTGTCGGTGTAGGCTTCATCCGCCTCCTCCAGCTTGAGGGGACGCCCGGAGAGCCCGTGGACAAAGTGCAGCAGCACCCCGCCGGCTTCCTCCAGCACCGCTCCGGTCGCGCGGGCCCGTCCGAACTTGATGAAACGATCCACCTCGACAATCACCTGAAGGCCCGGGCGCAGGCCGGACCGATCATAGGTGTCGGTGGCGTGCAGGGCCCAGGCCTCGACCATTCGCTCGTCGGTGGCCTCGAGCACGCGAACCGCGTGGCCGGAGAGGCGATGGGCAATCTCGACGTTGGTACTGGCGACACGGGCGACCAGATCGAGAATGAAGTCCTGCCGCCGCCGATCGAGTGCGGCGATGGAGCGGGCTGCCTCCGAAGTATCCCGAAAGCTGAACTCCACCTCCAGCAGGTCATCGAGCCGGGCGGTGATCTCTTCGATGCCAAGTCTCGGTTTCATTGAACACCTGCCGCAGAGTTGCTGAAACGATAAATAACCGCAGAGAACACAGAGAAAAAACCGATACCTATCGTCATATCAAGAGCCAGGGCAATCACTCCCCCGGGTAACTTCTCAATATCACACATGGCAGAGAAAAATTCGTCATCCCCGCGTAGGCGGGGATCCATTTGATGCGCGCTTCGGCCTCTGGATTCCCGCCTACGCGGCGGTGACAGGGATGACGGGGGAGTGAGCAGCTACAAGCCACGATCACGCTCAATCTCCAGGAATTTCATCCTCTGCGATCTCTGCGCCTCTGCGGTGAATCAAGGTGTTTTTAAAATACCGACGAGGAAAGCTCGTTGACGGCGATGATCATCTCCGGGTCGTCGGTAAGCGCCTGGGCAATCCCGGTGCGACAAGCGACGACCGGGTCGATGCCGAAAGCGATGAGCTTGCCGGCATGAACCAATAAACGGGTGCTGGCACCCTCTTCGAGGCCGCTGCCCTTGAGGTTACGGGTCATGCCGGCGAACTTCACCAGCCGCGCGGCCAGTTCAGGGGCGACGCCGGACTCCCTGGCGACGATCTCCGCTTCGGTATCCGGCCCCGGATAGTCGAATTCCAGGGCCACGAAGCGCTGGCGGGTGCTCTGCTTGAGGTCCTTGAGTACGCTCTGATAGCCGGGGTTGTAGGAGATGGCCAGACAAAAAGCGTCTTCGGCGGCGATCAGTTCGCCCCGCTTTTCCATCGGCAGCACCCGGCGGTCGTCGGCTAGAGGATGAATCACCACCATGGTATCCTTGCGCGCCTCGACGATCTCGTCGAGGTAGCAGATGGCTCCGGCGCGAACGGCGCGGGCCAGGGGTCCATCCACCCAGGTCGTTTCTCCACCTTTGATCAGGTAGCGACCGACCAGGTCGGTGGCGGTCAGGTCATCATGGCAGGAGACCGTAATCAGCGGCCGCTGGAGGCGCCAGGCCATATATTCCATGAAACGGGTCTTACCGCAGCCGGTCGGACCTTTCAGAAGAACCGGCAGATGATTCCGATAGGCCGCCTCGAATACGGTCACCTCGTCCGATACCGAATGGTAGAAGGGTTCTTCCTGAACGAAATACTCCTCGGTCTTCAGCGTATTCACCGCCACATGTCACCTCGTGAAATTGATCTGCAGTCGCAAAAACCCAGCATTATGGTTAACTATTAACGGGAGGCTGCCAAGTATCACATTTTCAGAAAAACATACAAACATTCTATTCACTTATTCGAAATTTCGATGCGAAAAAATGGGCTTTTGCCGAGATAACACGGTATCGTGATGGCACTCGGAGTCCGGCGTCGAAACCGTGCGCTGGTGCGGACACTGACTGTGGTGTTCCGCACACTACTCAGGTTGGCATACCCATTGTGAGTCCGGCGTAAAGCCACTTGTAAGCCGACTAAAGCTCCAGCCGATTTGGCAAGACTGGACCAGACAGACCCGCACTTTGAACCTCCACGGTCTGTTCGAGTTCCCAAAAAGCATCGTCCTTGATGGAGGAAAATCAATGTCTGAGGCAATCGCAACCAACCAGACCATTCTGGTCGTGGGTGGCGGCATCAGCGGCCTGACGGCTGCACTGGAGGCGGCCGAATGCGGCAAGCAGGTGGTCCTGCTGGAAAAGTCGCCGTCCGTTGGTGGCCGGGTTGGTCAACTCTATAAATACTTCCCCAAGCTCTGTATCCCCACTTGCGGCCTGGAAATCCAGTATCGCCGACTGAAGGCCAATCGGAACATCCGGCTGATTTCGATGGCCGAAGTGACCGACATCAAGGGTGAGGAAGGCAACTACAACATCTCAGTAAAGGTTGCGCCGCGCTACGTCAACGAAAACTGCACCGCTTGCGGTGAGTGCGGTGACGCGGTGGAAGCGGAGTTCGATGACGAGCACAACTTCGGGCTCGGCAAACGCAAAGGGGCCTACCTGACCTCGCGGATGGCATACCCCCAGCGTTATGTCCTCGATCCGCGCATCATCGGCACCGATGACGCGCAGAAGGCCAAGGACGCCTGCAAATACAATGCAGTCGACCTGGAGATGCAGGAACAGGACATGGAACTGAACGTAGGCTCGGTGATCTGGGCCACGGGCTGGAAACCCTACGACGCCGCCAAGATCCAGCCCTACGGCTATGATCGCTTCGACAATGTCATTACCAATGTCGAGATGGAGCGCATGATGGACCCGTTCGGCCCCACCGGCGGACGCATCCAGCGCCCCTCCGATGGGAAAGAGCCGAAGAACATCGCGTTCATTCAGTGCGCCGGCTCTCGTGATCATAACCACCTGAAGCACTGCTCCCGGATCTGCTGCATGGCCTCGCTGAAGCAGACCACCTACGTTCGCGAGCAGTTCGGTGACGAAGCCAAGAGCACCATCTACTACATCGATATCCGCGCCATCGACCGTATCGACGACTTCTACCAGAAGGTAAAGGAAGACGAGAACGTGTCGTTCGTGAAGTCCAAGGTCGCCAATATTGTCGACAACAAGGACAGCGGCAACCTGATCCTCAACGGTGTGGATACCGAGGGCTACAACCGTTACGCCAACGAGCACGACCTGGTTGTGCTGGCTATCGGTATGGAATCGAACGTACCCGCTGGCGTCTTCCCCGAGGGAACGGCGATCAACGAACATAATTTCATCGATTTCGACCCTGCCAATGGCGGTATTTTCGGCGCCGGATGCTCTTCCGACGCGCTGGATGTCAACCGCGCCACCCAGAATGCCACCGCGGCCGCGCTGCGTGCCATTCAGGTGGTCAATCGAGTTGCAGGTCAGGAGGGTTAAGCAGTGTCTGAGAACAAAACTGGAGCCTATATTTGTCAAGGCTGCGGCCTGGGCGAGCGCCTCGACACGTCACAGCTCGTCACCATCGCCACCCGCGACGGCAAGGCGAATGTCGCCAAGGAGCACGAGTTCCTCTGCTCCGCCGAAGGCGTGAAGATGATCCAGGACGACATCGACAACGAAGGCGTGAACAAGGTGGTTATCGCCGCCTGCTCGCGTCGCGCCAAGACCGACGCTTTCCGTTTCGATGATGTGGCCATGAGCCGGGCCAATCTGCGTGAAGGCGTCATCTGGGTCCGTCCGGATACGGATGAGGCCCGCGAGACCACGCAGGAGATGGCCGACGACTACGTGCGCATGGCCTGTGCCGAGGTCAAGCACATGAAGCTCCCGGAAAGCTCCGGGGAGCAGAGCCTCAACCGCCACCTGATGGTGGTCGGCGGCGGTATCTCCGGCCTCACTTCCGCCATCGAAGCGGCCAAGGCCGGCTACAAGGTCGACCTGGTGGAAAAGAGCGGTGAGCTCGGTGGCCAGGTCGGCAAGCTTTACAAGAGCGTGCCCCGCAAGAACGGCCTCCAAGGCTATGTGGATTCGGAAATCGGTGAGCTTATCGAGGCGGTCAACGCCAACGACAACATCACCATCCACCTGAACACCACGGTCGCCGGCACCGAAGGCGCTCCGGGCCGCTTCAAGGCGGAACTGGCCACCGAAAGCGGTTCCACCAGCAGCATCGAAATCGGCGCCATCGTCCAGGCCACCGGGTTCCGACGCTACGACATCAATCAGCTCGATAATCTCGGCGGTGGCAAAAGCCCCGATGTGGTCGACCAGATGGGTTTCGAGGAGTTGGCCAAGGCCGCAAACGGCGGCACCATCAAGCGCCCGTCGGACGGCAAGGAAGTCAGCAACGTCGTCTTCGTGCAGTGCGCCGGCCAGCGCTCCAACGAACCGGGCCACCTGAACTACTGTTCGGGCCACTGCTGCACCACCTCCATCAAGCAGGCCATGTACGTGAGGGATGCGGGTGGCGATGCCACCGTGCTGTTCGATGACCTGCGTACCCCGGGCGCAACCGGCGAGGACTTCTACCGTGCCGGCCAGGAGAAAGGCGTGGCCTTCTCCAAGGGCAAATGCACTTCGGTCGATACCAGTGGCGATCTCAAGGTCAACTTCAAGGACCTGATCCTCGACGAGGATGCCACCGCCAATGCCGATATGGTGGTACTGGCGACCGGCATGGTGCCGGCCAGCGGCCCCAACCCGTACCTGCAGTTGGAGCTTGATGAGGCCAAGAACCAGGAGGGTCAGGAGGAGAAAGTCGTTAAACTGGAGGCCGAACTTGCCAAGGCGCCGGATTCGATTCTCAACCTCTCCTACCGGCAGGGCACCGATGTCCCGCACCTGAAAAACGGCTTCACCGACTCGCACTTCATCTGCTTCCCGTACGAGACCCGCCGTACCGGCATCTACACCGCCGGCCCGGTGCGTCGGCCGATGGATACCAGCCAGGCCATCGAAGATGCCACCGGGGCGACCATGAAGGCGATTCAGGCCTGTGAGAACGCCGCACAGGGTCGTGCCGCCCATCCGCGTTCCGGCGACCTGTCGTTCCCGAGCTTCCGCAAGGAAGGCTGCACGCAGTGCAAACGCTGCACGGTGGAGTGCCCGTTTGGCGCCATCGACGAGGACGAAAAAGGCTACCCGCAATACAACGAGGCACGTTGCCGCCGCTGCGGCACCTGCATGGGCGCCTGCCCGGTGCGCGTAATCTCGTTCGAGAACTACTCGGTGGAGACCGTCGGCCAGCAGTTGAAGAACGTCGACATTCCCGACGAGTTCGACGAAAAGCCGCGCATCCTGGTCCTCGCCTGCGAGAACGACGCCTATCCGGCGTTGGACATGGCCGGCATGAACCGCGAGGAGATCAGCCCCTGGGCCCGTATCATCCCGGTCCGCTGCCTCGGCTCGGTCAACACCATCTGGATCACCGATGCCCTCAACAGCGGCTACGATGGCGTGATGCTGATGGGTTGCCAGAAGGGCGACAACTACCAGTGCCACTTCGTCAAAGGGTCCGAGATGGCTCACTATCGTATGAGCAAGATCGACGACACGCTGAAGACGCTCAATCTCGAGAAAGAGCGTGTGCAGACCTACGAAGTGTCGATCGCCGACATCCAGCGCATACCGAAACTCATCAACGACATGGATAAAATGATCGTCGATGAAATCGGCATGAGCCCGTTCAAGTTCTAGGGAGTCGTCAGCAATGAGCAACCTCAATCAGGCGATGATCGAAAAGTATCGGAGCAGCTTCCTCAACGAGGTCGAGGCCAACGTCGAGGAAGGGCACTGGGTCAAGATGTGCATGCAGTGCGGAGTCTGTTCGGGCTCTTGTCCGCTCGGCCCCCATTGGGAGCATCCGCCGCAGGAGCTCTTCATGATGATCCGGGCGAATGAGCGCGAGGCAGTGCTCAAGTCCGATTCCATGTGGATGTGTACCTCCTGCTACAACTGCATAGCGCGCTGCCCGCGCGGTCTGCCGATCACCCACATCATGCATGGCCTCGCCACCTATGCGAAACGGTTGAACCTGGTGCCGAAAAAGCAGCCCACAGCCGAGTTCGGGCAGATGTTCTGGGATTCGCTGTCCAAAAACGGCCGGGTCAACGAGTTGAAGATAGGCGTGGGCCTCTACTTCAAGGACGGCTTCGCGCAGGGCGTGAAGAACGCTATGGCGGGTCGGGAACTGGGTATGGCCATGATGAAGACCCAGCGAATGAACGCAATGGAGTACTTCGGTGGCCACAAGTGCAAGGACACCAGCGGTATCCAGAAGATGCTGAAAAAGGCGCAGGAATTCGAGGACCAGCAAATCACCCGGTTCGACGGGAAGGAGGGTTAACCCGATGGCGAAGAAAGAGTACTCCTTCTATCCCGGCTGCTCGTCGCAGAAGAAGGCGTCGGCCGATAACTATCTGCGCTCCACCTACTCCATGTGCGATGCGCTCGATATCAAACTGAACGAAATCGATGACTGGAACTGCTGCGGTGCCTCCATCGGCTATGCCGGCGGCGGCGAAGTCCCGCGTATCGCGCTTTCGGCGCGTAACGTGGCGCTCTCGGCGCAGCAGAATCCGGACCAGGACCTCGTCGCCACCTGCGCCGCCTGCTGGCTCTCCACCCGCGAGGCGCAGGAGCGCATCGAAGAAAATGACAAGGTCCGCGAAGGCGTGAATGCGGCGCTGGACGAAATCGGGCTGAAGATCGAAGGCGAGCAGCCAAAGGCCCGGCACATGGTCGAGGCCCTCATCGAGGACATCGGGTTCGACGAGCTGGCCAGTGGTGTCCAAAAGCCGCTGGAAGGCATCAAGATCGCCGGCTACGTGGGCTGCCAGACCAATCGTCCGTTCGGCATCGCCGGCGAGTCGTTCGAGAACCCCAAGTACCTCGACCATATGATCGAGAGCATGGGAGCGCAGGCGGTAGACCGCTACGACAAGAAGGTGGCCTGCTGTTCCGGCGCGCTGATGTTCTCTGAGCCGGAAAAGGGCCACGCACTGGTGAAGGACATCATCGAGGCGGCCTACGATGGCGGCGCCGACATGATCGTCACGCCGTGTCCGCTGTGCCAGATGAATGTCGAGTCCTACCAGAAGGAAATCAACAAGACCTTCAAGACCAAATTCGAGATGCCGGTGGTGTACTACAGTCAGCTCATCTCGGTGGCCTATGGCAAGTCGGCGAAGGAATCGGCACTGGATGGACAGATCATTCCTGTCAAGCAGTTGGAAGACGTGACTAACAAGTAAACCTAACTACTCACCCCCTCCGTCATTCCCTGTCACCCCCGCGCAGGCGGGGGGTGACAGGGGATGACGGATTTCCCGGGCCATGCGCGATCACCCGGGCGAGCAGTTACAAATTCGAAAAAGAAATGAAGTCCCTCAACGCCCCCGCAAGGGGGCGTTTTTTTGCCGGTACCTTTCGCTTTTCAGCTGCCACCTTTCGTTTGCTTGAAGAGCCTTGGTGTACTAATCCCTTAGTTGTCGCTCTTCTCCCATAAGGAACCCTGATGGCGTCACGTCCATTCTCCGGTGCGGTAGCACTGCTTTTGACGCTGCTGCCGCTGGCAGCCGATTCGGGAGTGATTGGAACCGCCGATACTTCGGGAGAGAGTAGCGTGCGTATCGTCTCACCGAGTGACAACGCCACACTGCCGCATGGACAGCCCATCAACATCGAGTATGAAGCCAGCCTTGGCTTCAAGGCGCGTCATATTCAACTACAGTTAGGCGAGAGGGAGTCGGTAGTGTTGGACGAACCGGAAGGGAGCCACAGTTTCCGGGATGTCGAACCGGGCGAATACGCAGTCCGGGCAGCGCTCCTGAACCGCGCCTATGCAGAGCTGGGAATCGATCACACCATTACCATCACTGTCGAAAAACCCTAGGAGCCTGTCCGACCCAGAATATAGGTTGGCGCTAAAACGCTATTCTCGGACCGGCTCCTATTGGCCCATGCGGGAAATAGCGTGGCAGTGTGGCATTCAGAGCGCCCTCGGCTGCTTTGCAGCTTGAATTGGCTACGGCCGGTCCTGCGCCTTGCCGATGGCGCTTGTGAGACCGGCTGAGCGTCACACGATTTTCCGCATGGACCACTAGCCAGGAACACCGTGAAAGTTATCCAACATGCCGAAACGGATATTGAGCTGTCAGAGCTGTACCAGGCCGGCTTCGATGTCGATATGCAAGATCCGGAAGCCCAATTCAGTGCCCTGCAACTGTTTGCCACCTCGCTGGGTCTCTGTACCTTTTCGGTACTTGCCGCCTACGGTGCACACCTGGCAGTAGACCCGGCAGGGATCCGCATTCGGCTCCGATGGCAATACAGCGAACACCCAATGCGGGTTTCCGACATTGATATGGGCATTATCTGGCCCGATCTTCCCGCGGACCGGCTGGAGGCGGCCGAGCGGGCTGCGGAACACTGCACCCTGCACCATACGCTCGCCCAGCCTCCTGCGATCAGGACCCGCGTGGATCGCTAACCGAACCGAGGTGGGGATAGCCCACCCAACGTTGACCTGTAGCCGCAAACACGCGGGGAAAACCGTAAATCGGCCTTCGGGCCAATGCACCCCCCGGACTAGAACCCGACCCACATACAACCCTTCGGGCTCGGACCGTTTTGCCCGCTGGACTGCACTGTTCGCCCCGTCCATGGGGCTCACCTCTTTCGGGGCCCGCCTTCAGCGGGCCACAGTCGGTCCCGGTGAATTCGTGCAGCTCGCTCATGTAAAACCATTACACGTCGCTCGCTGCGCGTTGCCAGCGTCCAAACGGCCGCGAGCGAAACCGTGTCGGATTGCTATTAGAAGTGCCCTTATTCGGCCGGGCGTCCAAAGCGGCCTTCGAATACCCACTCGGCAAGCGGTTTGCGATCGGACGGCACCTCGCGTTCACGTAACGGCCCCGGCAGGTCCTCGATCCGCCCCGGCCGGCCGATCGCCGCCATCGCCAGGACGTCGTGATCATCAGGTATCCCCAGCTCCGTTCGCGCCCGTTGGTAATCGAAGCCTTCCATTCCATGTACGACCAGTCCGTTCAGCGTACCCTGCAGCGCGAAATTCTCCCACGCAGCCCCCGCATCGAGAGCGTGGGTAACCGAGGGTTTGCCATTGTCGAACGTCTGTTTGGCGGCAACGAGTATCAATGCCCCGGCCCCGGATGCCCAACTCTGGTTGAATTCCACCAGCAAGCTGAAGAGACGGTCCCACCCGGGGGAATCGCGTAGCGCATAGACGAAGCGCCAGGGTTGATTGTTGTAAGAGGACGGTGCCCAACGAGCGGCCTCGAACAGCGACATCAGTTCGGAGCGCTCGAGCGGATCGCCCGACATCGCGCGCGGCGACCAGCGGTCCCGGAATATCGGCTCGATCGGATATTCCGGGTGTCGCGACTTACTGAGATCAAAGACTGCCATCAGCTCTCTCCCGCAAAGGTATTCAACACCTGAAAAATAGCCCCATGCGAAAGTTTTGCACGCCGACATGCCGGTCTACCCGCCACGCTCCACTACTTCCGGAAGAGCGGTCGTTCGGCGCAATGTCCACCGACAAACGAAAGCCGCGATGACATAAATACCATCGCGGCTTTTTGATTCCCGAGGACAGGACGCGGGAGACTTCAGGCGATATCGACCGGCTCGTTGGCCGGGTCGTAGCCCCTTTCCTCGCCGCTTTCCGCCTGCTCTTTCGCTGCCTGGCGTTCGCGCTCCGCCAGTCCCTCGCGAGCCTCTTCGGTCACTGGAATGGTTTCTTCACCAAAGAGGACCTGCTGAAGAAAGCGCGATCCGAACTTCATCAGCTCGACGTCGTCCTCCAGCAGTGTCTGATAGAGTTCATCGTCGATCTTGAAGGATCGGTGGAACCCGTCCGAACGGACAAACTCCCGAAACCGATCCATATCGTAACTGGCCATGAAGAACAGCTGGCGGCTGCGCAGCGATGGCTTGCCGATGGCCGGCCCGGATGATTTCTTTTTCAGAATAAGCTGGCGCCAGCCCCGGGCCAATTCGTCATAGTCCTTCAGGCCCTGCTCGGCCCGGTACTCGTCAATGGTGAGCTCCCGCTCTTCGCGGTGCCCGAGACAGTGCTCTTCCTTGACTACCGCGAAGGAGTTGGTGTCGGTGTACTCGTCCTGCCTGCGCATCGCGATGAGTGCCACCGGGTAGTACCGGCAGGCAGTCGGACGATCTTCATAGACAGAGCACCCCTCCTCAGTCATGAACTGACACTCGGTAGTCTCACCCCGGGTCTTGAATTTGACGGCGGCAATGCCGTCTTTTTCCAGCTCGTACGGTACGGTGTACTCGCGCAGAAAATCCCACGACGTCATGCCCAGGCGCTGCTTTAGCCGAACGATGTCGTAAGGCGTCAACGTGATATCGATCGACTTGCAGCACGCATTGAAACACTGAATGCCCTTGTAGCAGGCAAAACTGATCTTCTTGTCACCGTCGAACATCTCCGGCACAACGGGGCTTTGAAACGGGGAAGAGCTGTTATCAACCATGGCTACACCTCGAGAAAAATGCGGGTCGCACAGCCCGAGCCGAGAGTACGGCCGTCTGAGGAAATGTCCTTCTGCGGACAGGAGACAAGCGGGGGCGTGCGTAGTATCGAAACATCCGGCAAAGGATATCTGCGGAGTGTCGTGACTTCCAGCCTGGAAAGTCCATAAGACAGAATCCGCAGAGGATAACCGCAGCAGGGTCGTCGATCAAGCCCATTTCGCCATATGCGGCCAATCCCGGTAAACGTTCAGCCGGTCGGCCCGGCGTTGCGATCTCGAAATGGACGCTTCCAACAAAAAAAGGCCGGGCGGCTGTGCCGCCCGGCCCTTGCAGGCCATCTCAGGCTGTTCGCTTACTTCTTGAACAGCTTGGACTTGTCGACCAGATCAACGTGGGCGCGCTTGAACACGGTCCACTGCTGGCTTTCCTTGTCATAGATGGAGTTCACGAAACAGTGCCAGTTTTCCTCGTCGACAAAGTTCTTGTCGGTCCGATAGTAGAAACCGGGATAGCGGCTCTCTTCACGGAACTGGATGTGCTTCATGTGGGCCTCGGCAGTGAGGATGCGGTGGTAGTTTTCCCACGCACGCAGCAGCTCATGGAGGTCCTTGGCACGCATTTTCTTTGCGTCTTCCTTCAACATCTCGAGCTTGTACTCGGCAACTTCGAGCATCTTGTCGTTGGTGTTGTAGTAAGTGGCGACGCCCGCAACGTATTCGTCCATGATCTTCTGCAGACGGAACTGCAACATCTTCGGCGTGATGTAGTTCGGGTTCACGTCGATAGCGGTGCTGTAGTCCTTGTGCTCGAGAAAGGTGCGGACCGGCTGGTAGATCTCTTCCATCAGCTGGTCGACCGGGGTGTCGAGTTCGGGAGTGTGGTCTTTATTGTCCACAACGAACTTGATCATCGCCTTGGCGGCCATGCGCCCTTCGGCATGGGAACCCGAGGAGAACTTGTGGCCGGATGCGCCCACGCCGTCACCGGCGGTGAACAGACCCTGCACGGTGGTCATGCCGCGATAGCCCCAGTTCCAGCCGCTCGGCAGGTGATCCGGCACGCCGGCTTCGGTCTCTTCGGTCGGGGCACCAACATCCACCGGACCGGAGGTCCAGATGCCGCAGCAACCGGAGTGGGAACCCAGGAGGTAGGGCTCGGTCGGCATCAGCTCGGAGTTTTTCTTCTCCGGCTCGATGTTCTCACCGACCCAGATACCGCACTGGCCGACGCACATGTCGAGGAAGTCTTCCCAGGCCTCAGCTTCGAGATGCTTGACTTCGCGCGGCGACAGGGTCTCACGCAGATTGGCAAGAGCGGTAACGGTGTCCATGTAGATGGGACCGCGGCCTTCCTTCATCTCCTTCAGCATAACGTGGTTACGCAGGCAGGAGGCGGGGACGGCAGCCTGACCGTACGGAGGATACTGATCCAGCATCTCCGCATTCTTGACCAGGTAGTTCTCGCCATAGGCGTTGGCGGCCTTGGATTTGAACAGCAGGAACCAGGCACCAACCGGACCGTAACCGTCCTTGAAACGGGTCGGCACGAAGCGGTTTTCCATCATGGTCAGCTCGGCACCAGCCTCGGCAGCCATGGAGTAGGTGGAGCCGGCGTTCCAGACCGGGTACCAGGCGCGGCCGGTACCTTCACCCACGGAGCGCGGACGGAAGATGTTGACACAACCACCGGCGGCCAGCAGGCAAGCCTTGAATTTGTAGACGTGCAACTTGTGCTCACGGACGTTGAAACCGACAGCACCGGCAATACGGTTCGGATCGTTCTTGTCGTTGACCAGCTTGACGATGAAGATACGTTCCTGGATGCGATCCATGCCCAGAGCCTTCTTCGAGGCCTCTGCCACGATCCACTTGTAGGATTCGCCGTTGATCATGATCTGCCACTTGCCGGACCGAACCGGCTTGCCGCCGTCAGCCAGCGAAGGCAGACCCTTCGAGCCATCGTGACGCTCACCGTTCTCGTCGGTCTTCCAGATCGGCAGGCCCCACTCTTCGAACAGATGCACGGACTCGTCGACGTGACGACCCAGGTCGTAGGCCAGATCGTCACGGGTGATGCCCATCAGGTCGTTGGAGACCATGCGGGTATAATCGGCCGGGTCCTGCTCGGTGCCGATGTAGGTGTTGATGGCGGACAGACCCTGAGCCACGGCGCCGGAGCGGTCCATGGCGGCCTTGTCGACCAGCTTGATTTTGAACTCGCGGCCCAGCTCGCCTTCGGCAGCCTTCGCCCACGGCATGATCTCGTAGGCGGCACCACAGCAGGCCATACCGCCGCCGATGAGGAGGATATCAACCTCTTCTTCGACGATTTCCGGATTACCAAATTCTCCAGCCATTCTTCTATATCCTCAGAATTCGAAATTTTGAATCGTACACCCCAATAACAGCGCGGCGATCAGACTTTCAGCAGCTCGCTGGGATCACCCTTGCGGTAGCCGTTGGCTTCATTGAAGAAGCCCAGATCGGTGACTTTCGAGTAGTCGGCTTCCGGCTTGTTGCCGTACGGGTCGATCGAACCTTCCGGGGTGGTACGGATCGGGAACTTGAAGCGCTTGAGGGTGCCGTTGCGGAACTTGATGGTCCACATGATGGAGTCGGAACCACGCAGCGGCTGCACGGAACCGCCGAGCGGTACGACGTCAGCGTAGTGACGGCACTCGATGGCCTGCTGCGGGCAGATCTTTACGCAGGAGTAGCACTCCCAGCACTGCTCCGGCTCCTGGTTGAACGCTTTCATGGCATGGCCGGTTTCCGAGCCATCCTTGTCCAGCTTCATCAGGTCGTGCGGGCAGATGTACATGCAAGCGGTCTTGTCCTGACCCTTGCAGCCATCGCATTTGTCGGTACGTACAAATGTTGGCATTGGTTGTCGCTCCTTTATTTCAGGGTTTTAACTGCTGCGTTAAGGAACCGCATTCGGTCGGAAGCCGAAGGGCCGCCGGAGTCTACTTGTCGTAATCCCGACGGCCGGAAACGCTCTAGAGTATAGGCGCTGTTTCTCGATTCGCATGGCTGCTTTCCAGCCCGTCTTCGGCACGCGTCTCCGCGAGTCCGAACGGTCCGCTTATGCCGGGTGTGCCTACCTTATCGACTCAGCCAGGGCCCGCCAAACAAAACTATCTTGCGGAGCCATAAAAAAGCTTGATGTTCATAAGATACACCGCCCTTTTTTTAGACTCTATCCACAAAGGGTATAGAGGATGGGCAGATGCGTCTGATATATTAGCAATATTATCAGGTTCTAATAATCTTTTTCTTCGGTCGCGGGTGCGACGGACGCACGAAAGGTCATCTGGTTCCCGTTCCCCGGTCGAAAACTCCCGAAGAGCGAAGTTTTTTATGAGCGACAAGGCGAAGAGTGCGACCGAGGGTCGCACCGAAGTCAAGAACACCACATGCTACATGTGTGCCTGCCGCTGCGGCATCCGCGTCACCACCCGCGGGGGTGAAGTGCGGTATATCCAGGGCAACCCCGACCATCCTTTGAATAAGGGCGTGATCTGCGCCAAGGGCTCCTCGGGGATTATGAAGCAGTACTCTCCTGCCCGTCTGACCCGCCCCTTGAAGCGCAAGCCCGGCACCGACCGCGGCGACGCGCAGTTCGAGCCTATCTCCTGGGACGAAGCCTACGGAATACTCGAGGAGCGACTTGCCCACATCCGTGAGACCGACCCCAAAAAATTCGCCCTTTTCACCGGCCGTGACCAGATGCAGGCGTTGACCGGCCTGTTTGCGAAGAACTTCGGCACGCCGAACTACGCCGCCCACGGTGGTTTCTGCTCGGTGAACATGGCCGCGGGGATGATTTATACCATTGGCGGTTCTTTTTGGGAATTCGGCGGCCCCGACCTGGACCGGGCCAAGCTGTTCGTGATGATCGGCACCGCCGAGGATCACCACTCGAACCCGATGAAGATGGCCCTGTCCAAGTTCAAGCGCAACGGCGGCCGCTTCATTTCGGTCAACCCGGTGCGCACCGGCTATTCCGCCATTGCCGACGAATGGGTGCCGATCAAGCCGGGTACCGACGGCGCGCTGATGCTGGCGCTGACCCATGAGATCATCAAGACCGGCCTCTACGACCGCGAATTCCTGATTCAGTACTCCAATGCCGCCGAATTGGTGAACCTCAACGAAGAGAGCCCGGAGCATGGCATGTTCGTGCGCTTCGAAGTGCCGCCCGAGGAGGGCTGCTTCGATCCGCAGAACAAACTGTGGTGGGACCGCGAACTGAACAAGCCGATATCCACCCACACCCCGGGCGCTGACCCCTACCTGCTGGGCGATTTCCGGCTCTCGGACGGCACTCCGGTGAAGCCCTCCTTTCAGCTTCTCAAGGAGCGGGTGGAGGAGTACACCCCCGAGTGGGCGGCCGACATCACCGGTATCCCGGCCGAAACCATCCGCCGGCTGGCCCACGAAATGGGGATCACCGCCCGCGATGAGAAGATCGAACTGCCCATCGCCTGGACCGACACCTGGGGCAACGAGCACAAGTCCGTTACCGGCAACCCGGTGGCATTCCATGCCATGCGCGGCCTGGCGGCCCACTCCAACGGATTTCACACCATCCGTGCCATGTCGATCCTGATGTCCATCCTGGGCACCATCGACCGCCCGGGCGGCTTCCGCCACAAGGCCCCGTTTCCGCGTCCGATTCCGCCCTGCCCCAAAACCCCTAGAGGTCCCGAAGATGTAAGGGCCGGCGAGCCGTTGAATGGTATGCCGCTGGGCTGGCCGGCGGACCCGGACGACCTCTTCGTCGACGACAAGGGTCAGCCGGTGCGCATCGACAAGGCGTTCTCCTGGGAGCATCCGCTCTCCGTCCACGGCCTGATGCATAACGTCATCACCAACGCCTGGCGGGGCGACCCCTACTCCATTGATACGCTACTCATCTTCATGTCCAACATGAGCTGGAACTCGAGCATGAATACGGACAAGGTCCGTAAAATGCTCAACGACAAGGATGAGAACGGCGAGTACAAGATCCCGTTCCTGATCGTGGCCGATGCCTTCCAGTCGGAAATGGTGGCGTACGCCGATCTGGTTCTGCCGGATACCTCCTATCTCGAACGGCACGATGTCATGTCGATGCTCGACCGGCCGATCTCCGAGTTCGAGGGGCCGGTCGACTCGGTGCGTATCCCGGTGGTGCCGCCCAAAGGGGAGTGCAAGCCCTTCCAGGAGGTCCTCATCGAGCTCGGCTCGCGCCTCAAGCTGCCGCCTTTCACTCATGAGGACGGTT
Organism: Thiohalomonas denitrificans; assembly: GCF_016841685.1. Lineage (GTDB taxonomy): Bacteria > Pseudomonadota > Gammaproteobacteria > Thiohalomonadales > Thiohalomonadaceae > Thiohalomonas > Thiohalomonas denitrificans_A. Next base: position 13,037 of record NZ_JAENYR010000046.1, on the reverse strand, counting down.
CCCGCAAGTTCCGCGACTATCCGGATTTCATCACTAACTTCGAGACCGCCCCTGGCTCCGGTATCGGTTTTCTGGCCGGCTGGCGTGGAAAGGGCGGTGAAAAGTCGATCCGCGGCGAGCCCAATCCGAATCAGTGGGAGATGTATGCCAAGAACAATTGCGTCTTCCAGCATGAACTGCCCAAGTCCTATCAGTACATGCGCAACTGGAACCAGGGCTACCTGCAGTGGGCCCAGGAGCACGGCATGACCCGCTATGCCGAGCCCATCAACGTCCATATCTACTCCGAAGTGCTGCAGAAATTCCGTCTGGCGGCCCAGGGCAAGACCCAGGGCAAGCAGCCGCCGGACAACTTGCGCCGGCGCATCGACCTGTTCTTCGATCCGCTGCCGTTTTACTTCGAACCGCTGGAATCGCAATTGTCGGACAAGCAGGCCTATCCGCTGAATGCCATCACCCAGCGACCGATGGCCATGTACCACTCCTGGGATTCCCAGAACGCATGGCTGCGCCAGATCCACACCTATAACTTCCTCCACCTCCATCCGAAGACGGCCGAGGCGGCCGGCATCCAGGATGGCGGCTGGATGTGGGTGGAGTCGATGCACGGCCAGGTTCGCTGCATGGCGCGCTACTCCGAGGCCGTCGAACCCGGCACGGTGTGGACCTGGAACGCCATCGGCAAGGCCGCAGGCGCCTGGAACCTCGACGCGAAGGCCAACGAGGCGCAGCAGGGCTTCCTGCTTAACCACGTAATCGCAGAGGAGCTCCCCGCCCACGACGCCGGCAAACACCTCTCCAACTCCGACCCGGTCACCGGCCAGGCGGGTTGGTACGATGTGCGGGTGCGCGTCTACCCGGCCGGCCCCGACGAAGAGCAGGTGAGCTGGCCCCAGTTCAAGCCCATGCCGCAGGTCCCGGGAACCGGGGAACGTCGCCCCTGGCTGAACTACTTCGCGGGCATGTTCGAGAAGAAGTCGGGTTAAGGAAACTTCCGACCACAGAGCAAAGATATTACCCACGGGGGACACGGGGCACACGGGGAATCCCTTTTCTAAAAACCCCGTGATCCCCGTGTCCCCCGTGGTTAAAGAAATCTAACCGCAAAGGGCGCGAAGGGGCGCCAGGTCCAAAGAGGCAATCGCGATGTTGAACGCACGAAAGCCTTAGCGCTCTTCGCGTCCTTGGCGGTTAACAGTTTCAATAAAGGTTTTGGCTATGACGCAATTGGCTCTTGTTATCGATTTGAATGTCTGCGTGGGCTGTCACGCCTGCGTGACGTCCTGTAAGCAGTGGAATACCTCCGGTCCGGCCGGTCCGATGTTCGACGATAATCCATTCAGCAAGGACCCGACCGGCACGTTCTTCAATCGCGTGCAGACCTACGAAGTGGGGGAATTCCCGACTACGGAGACGGTCCACTTCCCGAAGAGCTGCCTGCACTGTGAAGACGCGCCCTGCGTTCCGGTGTGCCCCACCGGCGCGAGCCACAAACGCGCCGAGGATGGCATCGTCCTGGTGGACTACGACAAATGTATCGGCTGCAAATACTGCTCCTGGGCCTGCCCCTACGGCGCCCGCGAGCTGGACGAATACCAGAAGGTGATGAAAAAGTGCACTCTCTGCGTGGATCGCATCTACGACGAGGTACTGCCGGAATCCGAGCGCAAGCCCGCCTGCGTACTGGCCTGCCCGACCAGTGCCCGCCTGTTCGGCGATGTGCATAACCCGGATTCCGAGGTCTCGGTGGCGATCCGCGAACAGGGTGGTTATCAGCTGATGCCCGAGTGGGGCACCAAGCCGGCCAACCACTACCTGCCGCGGCGCAAAACCCGCAAGACCATCCACGAAGATGAGCTGGTGCGCTCGGACAACCCGCTCAAGAAGGAAGACATCCGCCACGAAACCAGCAAGGAAGTCACACTGGACGACTGGCTCATGTAAGTGGGCGAGTCGCGAGTTGCTAGTGGCCAGGGGTATTTCCTAGCCACTAGATACTAGCTACTAGAAACTGGAGTTAAAGATGCATCCCGCATTTTCGGTAATCTTTCTGACCACCTTCATCGGCGTGGGCCAGGGCCTGTTCCTGGCCCTGTTTACCCTGCAGAGCTACTCGGCGCTCGAGCTACTGCCGGTTCAGGACTCCCGTGAATTTTTTGCTGCGGGCAGTTTCCTGGCGCTGCTGTTTCTCGTGGCCGGGCTTGGCGCGTCGGTATTCCACCTGGGTAAACCCTCCTTTGTCATCACGCGGGCCTGGCGGGCCGCTTCCCAGTGGCGGACCTCCTGGCTGTCACGCGAGATTGTCTTCATCCCCGCCGTGATCGCCCTGGTGTTTCTTTATGGTCTGCTCCACTATCTCGGCTGGGAGGCGAACCTGTTCGATGTGGATATCGCCGGCCAGCTCACCCTGGTCATCGGCACGGTAACCACCCTGTTCGTATTTGCCCTGTTCGTTTCCACAGCCATGATCTACGCCGCCATCAAGTTCCTCCAGGAGTGGGCCAGCCCGCTGACCGTACTCAACTACACCCTGCTTGGCATTGCTTCCGGCTTTACACTGGCCACCGCCTTTGCCGCCTGGGAGGCCCCGATACTGGTGAATTTCTTCGGCGGCTGGGCGATCCTGTTCACCCTGGCAGCACTGGGGACGCGCACGGCCTCGCTGATCCGCAACGCCCGCATCAAGCACAAATCCACACTGCAGACTGCCATCGGCGTTCGTCATAGCCACATCGAGCAGAAGGCGATGGGCATGATGGGCGGCTCCTTCAATACCCGGGAATACTTCCACGGCAAAACCGCGGCCTTCCTCAAGTCGGTGAAATGGATCTTCCTGGTGCTGGTATTTGCGATTCCGCTCGTCCTGCTTGCCATCGGCATCGGGACCGACAGCCTGGGACTGCTGGCAGGGGCCTTTGTCAGCCAGTATCTGGGCCTGCTGTTCGAACGCTGGTACTTCTTTGCCCAGGCGAATCACCCGCAGAACCTCTATTATCAGACAATCTAAGTGGCGAGTGGCTAGTGGCTAAAGAACAGTGGCTAGTGGCGAGTGGCGAGGAAGGGCGGGGTGTTGCCACCCTGCCGGCCTGGTCCCTGGTTCCTAGCCACTAGCTACTCGCCACTAGCCACTAGCCACTGCTTTTATATCCCTATCATTCTCTCCTATTACTAAACCCCCTGACCTGTAGTGTATATTTTCCGGCATTGTCCTGTGTCGGCATAGACAGGATCCCCACAGGATTGCCGCCGAAACAACACTGCTGCGAATTCAAAATTGCGAAACACCGGGCCCGCGCCGCGGGTGATTGCCGGGAAACAAACCCAAAAAGGAGAACGTGATGATCAAACCGCACGGTTCCGACGAGCTGAATCCCTTGTTCGTCTATAACCAGGACGAGCACGACGCCTTGAAGCGCGAGGCCGAAAGCCTGCCCTCCATGCTTCTTTCCTCCGCCGCCGCCGCCAACGCGGTTATGCTGGGGGCCGGTTACTTCAACCCGCTCACCGGTTACATGACCCTGGCCGATGCCATGGGCGTGGCGGAGAACATGCATACGGCATCGGGTCTTTTCTGGCCGACACCGGTGCTGAATCTGACCACCAAGGAACAGTTCGATGCGCTGAACGGCGCCAAACGCGTTGCCCTACGTGATCCCAACGTCGAGGGCAACCCGGTACTGGCGGTAATGGACATCGACAGTGCCGAAGAGGCAAGCGCCGAACAAATGGCCTTTATGACCGAGAAGGTCTACCGCACCAGCGATAGCGAGCACCCCGGCGTCGCCGCTTTCAACAGCCAGGGCAACATGGTGCTTTCCGGGCCGATCAAAGTGCTGAACTTCTCCTACTTCTCGGAGGATTTCCCCGACACGTTCCGCACCGCCGTCGAGATCCGCAACGAGATCAAGGAGCATGGCTGGAAGAAGGTGGTTGCCTTCCAGACCCGCAACCCGATGCACCTGGCCCACGAAGAGCTCTGCCACATGGCCATGGAGCGACTCGGCTGCGACGGCCTGGTCATCCACATGCTGCTCGGCAAATTGAAGAAGGGTGACATTCCCGCCCCGGTGCGCGATGCCGCCATCCGCAAGATGGTCGAACTCTACTTCCCGCCGAACTCCGCCATGGTCACCGGCTACGGTTTCGACATGCTCTATGCCGGTCCGCGCGAAGCGGTGCTGCATGCGGTGTTCCGCCAGAATATGGGTGCCACCCACTTCATCATCGGCCGCGACCACGCCGGTGTGGGTGACTACTACGGCGCCTTCGACGCGCAGACCATCTTCGATGAAGAAGTGCCCAAAGGCGCCCTGGAAATCGAGATCTTCCGCGCCGACCACACCGCCTGGTCGAAGAAGCTGAACAAGGTGGTCATGATGTGCGAGGCCCCGGACCACAAAAAAGAGGACTTCGTGCTGCTCTCAGGCACCAAGGTGCGCGAAATGCTCGCCAACGGCGAAGCCCCGCCCAAGGAGTTCTCGCGTCCGGAAGTCGCCAAGATCCTCATCGATTACTACCAGAACGCCTGATCCCGACCGTAAGGTAGCCAACGGAAAAGGGGTGCGCTTCGGCGCACCCCTTTTTATCGTCCGCCCGTAACCACTCACCCCCTCCTTCATTCCCGCGTAATGCCCGCGTCATTCCCGCGTCATTCCCGCGTCATTCCCGCGTCATTCCCGCATCATTCCCGCGTCAGCCCCGCGTCAATCCCGCGTCGGTCCCGCGTCAGTCCCGCATCATTCCCGCGTCATTCCCGCGTCATTCCCGCGTCATCCCACGTTATCCCCGCGTCATTCCCGCGTCATCCCTGCGTCATTCCCGCGCAGGCGGGAATCCAGAGGACAGAAGCATGGCTCAAAATGGATCCCCGCCTACGCGGGGATGACGGATCGCCGTCGATGGCCGCAGCCGCCAACAACGTGGATCCCCGCCTACGCGTCGCCTACGCGGGGATGACGGATTTCCCGGGCCGTGCGTGATCACCCGGGGAACAGTTACGTCTGCCCTACGGCATAAGGCCGGCCATGGCTAACTGCTCTCTGCGACAAGCACGATGGGTTTCGCTACCTACCGTTCCACCCATCGCACCAGTGCCGAACAACAAATCGCCAATCACTGGTCACTAGCCACTAGCTACTAGCCACTGGTCACTAGCCACTACCCACCAGCCACTGCCGTTTTCATTCACCCGTCGAAAGCACCGGGTTGTTGGCAACGGCATCCTCCCAGCCCTCCGGCAGCGAGTGCGCAATACCCTTGTGGCAATCGATACAGGTCTTGCTCGGCGACAGGCCGTCAATCGCATCCCAGTAATGCGGGTCATGGCGATCCGCACTACGCGACTGCTGCTTCTCCAGGTCCATGGATGCGAATTTGTGGCAGTTGCGGCACTCACGTGAGTCCGTGGATTTCATCCGCTCCCACTCGCGCATCGCCATCTCGAGCCGGTTCTCCTCAAATTTTTCCGGCGTATCGATGGTGCCCATCAGTTTGTGGTAGAGCTCACTGCTTGCCTTGATCTTACGCACGACCTTATGCTTCCAATCCCTTGGGACATGGCAGTCCGGGCAGGTGGCGCGAACCCCCGTACGGTTGGTGAAGTGGACGGTTTCCTGGAGTTCCTGAAAGACGTTTTCCTCCATCTCGTGGCACGAAATACAGAATGACTCCGTATTCGTCGCCTCCATCGCCCAGTTGAAACCACCCCAGCCGGCAACACCAACCACGATACCGACGAGCAATAGAGTGACCGCGGATTTAGCAAACATTCTGAATACCTTCTAATAGCTGAATGATCTTTGGGTGGATGGATTTACTTTGCTCCCTTAAAGGTATTTTCCACCAGTTCTTGTGCATCGTTCTGCGGCGCATGGCATTGGCTACAGAAGTAGCGACGTGAAGAGAGTGTCTCCAGTGTCTTTCCATCCGCGGCGATAAAGTGGCTGTCTCCCACCTTGGGCGCCTCCTCCTTTTCGTAGTTTTCCGCGCTGTGACACCGCATGCAGGTGTTGGTCTTCAGCGTGATTTTGTCCTTTTCGATGCTATGCGGGATCATGGGCGGCTGCAGTTTATAGCTGCGTTCGAAGCCGCCCCGCTGTGACATTGGCTTCGCTGCCGTGATGGACTTGGAGTCGTCGTTGATCTCGAGACTTCCCCTCAGTGATTGAACTTCCGCATTTGCTGAAAACGGCATTGCCATGAATCCCGTCAGCCCCATCACTACAGTCAGTGCGATCTTTTTCATGAGAACCTCCACCATCGGATAGTTATCGGTCGTTATCTCAAGGTCGGGGCATGCTGTTCAGTCTTGCCCCCAAAACCTCTCGTTTGCTTCACTTAAAAAAACGTGTACCGAAGTTGAAGACATCCTTCGAACAGATATCGATGCAACGTCCGCAGTTAGTACACTCTCCCGCCACGATGACCGGACCTATTCCGCGCTCGGCACCCTTGAGTGCGGGCTGGATGACCTGGGGCTCCGGACAGACCACGAAACACTCCATGCAGTCGTTACACACCTCACGCCGGTCGGCCCGCACCCGCAGTAGACTGAACTTCCCGATCAACCCGTAGGCTGCACCCATGGGACAGACATGACTACACCAGCCGCGCCGGGTCACAAACAGGTCGAACAGGAACACGCCGAGTATTACCGCCCATGTCATCCCAACTCCAAAAATGACGCCGCGGTGGATCAAGGACACCGGATTGATCAGCTCGTAAGCCATACTCCCCGACGCCAGCGCCACCAGCACCACCATTGCCAGCATCCAGTAGCGGACGTGGTGCGAGAACCGTGTTGTGGGCTTGATGCCCAGCTTCTGCCGCAGCCAGTTGGCGGCATCGGTAATCATGTTCACCGGACATACCCAGGAACAGTAGGCGCGTCCTCCCACCAGCAGATAGAACCCCGCAACGATGAGCACACCCGTTATTGCAGTGGTCGCCGGGGTCACGAAGCCCGCAGCCAACATCTGCAGGAACACCAGCGGCTCGGTCATCGGCACGCTATCCAGCAGCAGACTCGATGACAGGTTCCCTTTGATAATCCAGAGCCCCGCCCACGGTCCCAGGAGGAACAGCACCAGAATGCCGACTTGACTCAGGCGTCGCAGGAGCAACCATTTATGGGCCCGTAACCTACCTTTGACGGCAATCGCATCGGCACCGAGACGTTCGTAGCTGGCCATCAGGTACCCCCGTCCAGTCCGCGATTGAGCGTATCCAGGGGATCGTCTTCGAACGGTGATGGTTCCTCCTGCATGAGCCCCTCGCCGTCATGGTCATAGCGCATGCCTTCCGGGAGGTTGTAGCGGTGCTCCAAATCGGGAGAAACCAGCGACTTGCCGGCCTTGGCCTTTTCGTCCCACCCGAGCCGGTAATGGCTGCCCAACTCACCCTTGGCCAAATGCGTGGGAAGCACCTTGATGGCTGACTTCTCGAGGATGCAGGCCTGTTCACACAGGCCGCAGCCGGTACACGCATCCGAATGCACTACCGGGATGAACAGTGCGTGTCTGTCGGAACGCGGATTGGGCCGCCGGTCCACAGTGATCGCCTCGCCCCGCACGGGACAGACGTTGAAGCACACCTCGCAGCGCAGCCCCAGAAAGGCTATACAGGTTTCTTGGTCCACCACCACGGCGAGACCCATGCGGGCCTTGTTGATGTCGGTCAGATCATGATCCAGCGCTCCGGTGGGACACACCGGGACACAGGGAATGTCCTCACACATCACGCAGGCCTTCTCCCGGGCGACGAAATAGGGCGTGCCGATCGGCACTTGTTCACCCAATCCGCCAAGCTGCAGCACGTCATAGGGACAATCCCGAACGCACAGACCACAGCGAGTGCAGGCGGAGAGAAAGTCTTCCTCGGGCAGTGCTCCAGGTGGTCGGATCGACATCGCCGGCAGAGCACCGGCCCGGGAAAACATGCCAATCCCCAAACCAAGCAAGCCGACGCCACAGGCGGTCCTGGCCACATCGGCCATGAACCGGCGGCGGCTGATGGCCCTTTTGCGCTTCTCCGGGCGGTTTTCGCTGCGTACAGCATCCGTCATTGCTTCAATCACCTAAATGGCTGTGCCTGACTCCGATACGATTTTCCTACTTTGGCCGGTGCGGTGCCGGCGGCCGCGGTGTCCGGCCGCCGGCAGTCCCGTTTAGACCTTCACCACCTTGACCGCACACTTCTTGTAGTCGGTCTCTTTGGAAAGGGGATCAGTGGCATCGAGCGTGACCTTGTTGATCAGACGACTGGCGTCGAACCACGGCACAAATACCAGGCCCTCCGGCGGTCTATTACGACCGCGGGTCTCGACGCGGGTGACGATCTCGCCCCGCCGGGAAACCACCTTCACCTTGGCGCCATCGCGCAGCCGACGTTTGCGGGCATCCTTGGGATGCATGAAGATCACCGCGTCAGGTACGGCACGGTGGAGTTCCGGCACGCGCTGTGTCATGGAGCCGGAGTGCCAGTGTTCCAGGACACGGCCAGTCGAAAGCCAGAGATCGTAGTCCTCGTCCGGGCTCTCGGCCGGTGGCTCGTAAGGCGCGGTGATAATGTTGGCCTTGCCGTCCGGCTTGCCGTAAAACTTCACACCATCCCCTTTCGCCACGTGCGGGTCATAACCCTCGCGGAACCGCCACAGGGTCTCCTTGCCGTTGATAACCGGCCAGCGCAGACCGCGCGCCTTGTGATAGGCCTCGAACGGAGCCATTTCGTGGCCCTTTTTGATGATATCGGGCGCGGAGTTGAACAGACGGTACTCCTCGAAGAGCCCCTTTTGCGGGTAGTATCCGAAGTGCTCCATCTCATGGTTGTCGTACTTGTTACCGCGGTCGTCGGTCACCTGCTGTTTCGGGAACTTGTTGACCTGGCCGTTTTCGTAGAGCACTTCGTACAGGGTCTTGCCCTTGTACTCGGGCGACTTGGCCAGCAGCTCTTCGGGCCATACCTCTTCGATCCTGAAGCGCTTGGCGAACTCCATCAGCTGCCACAGATCGGATTGTGCGTCGCCCGGGGCACTGGTTTGCTGACGCCAGAACTGGGTACGGCGTTCGGCATTCCCGTAGGCCCCCTCCTTCTCGATCCACATGGCGGTCGGCAGGATCAGGTCGGCGGCCGTGGCGGATACCGTCGGATAAGGGTCGGAGACGGTGACGAAGGCGTCCGGATTGCGCCAGCCGGGTAACGACTCCTCATTCAGGTTGGCCGCGGCCTGCATATTGTTGTTGCACATGACCCAGAAGGTGTTCAGCTTGCTGTCCTTGAGCATGCGATGCATGAGCACGGCGTGATAGCCGACCTTGCCGTTGAGGGTCCCCTCGGGCAGTTTCCAGACCTTCTCGGAAAAGGCGCGATGGGCCGGTTTGGCGACCACCAGGTCGGCGGGCAGGCGATGACAGAACGTACCCACCTCGCGGGCGGTGCCACAGGCCGATGGTTGGCCGGTCAATGAGAACGGACTGTTGCCGGGCTCGGAGATCTTGCCCATCAGCAGATGGATGTTGTAGACCAGACCGTTCATCCAGACACCGCGGGTGTGCTGGTTCATGCCCATGGTCCAGAAGGAAGTGACCTTCTTCGCGGGGTCGGCGTAGGCCTTGGCCAGACGCAGCAGCTGATCCTTCGGTACCCCGGAGAGTTCGGAGGCATGCTCCACGGTGTAGGGCTCGACCGACTTGGCGTACTCATCGAAGGAGATCTTGCTGAGCTTGCCCTTGCCGGCATTCTTGGCCGCCTTCTCCAGTGCATGCTCGGGGCGCAGGCCGTAACCGATGTCGGTCGGGGTCTTGGTGAAATTGACGTGCTTGTCCAGGAACGCCTTGTTATAGGCCTCGTTCTGGATGATGTAGTTGGCGATATAGTTGCCGATCGCCAAGTCCGTCTGCGGGGTGAAGACCATGCCGTTGTCGGCGAGTTCGAAACAGCGATGCTCGTAAGTGGAGAGCACATGCACTTCACAGCCCGGCTTGGTCAGACGGGTATCGGTGAGCCGCGACCACAGAATCGGGTGCATCTCCGCCATATTGGCGCCCCACAGCACAAACACATCGGCGTGCTCGAGGTCGTCATAGCAGCCCATCGGCTCGTCGATACCGAAGGCGCGGATGAAAGCACCGACCGCCGAAGCCATGCAGTGGCGGGCATTCGGATCGAGGTGGTTGGAACGGAAGCCCGCCTTCATCAGTTTCGAAGCAGCGTAGCCTTCCCACACTGTCCACTGGCCGGAACCGAACATGCCGACACGCGAAGTCAATTGATCGGCCGGTTTACCGGCGTTCTCCTCCATGCTCTTTTTAATGGCCGGCTTCCAGTGTGCCGCCATCACGTCGAAGGCTTCATCCCAGGAAACGGGTTCAAAATCGCCTTCCTTGTCGTACTTGCCGTTGCTCTTGCGCAGCAAGGGCTGGGTGAGACGGTCCTTGCCATAAAGGATCTTGGGCAGGAAATAACCCTTGATGCAGTTCAGGCCCCGGTTGACGGGTGCATCCGGATCACCTTGAGAGGCGACGACTTTCCCGCCCTTGGTGCCGATCAGTACCGAACAGCCGGTACCGCAATAACGGCACGCCGCTTTGTCCCAGCGGATCCCGTCGCCCTCCTGCGCCAGTGCCCCATTAAGCCCGGGCAGAGTAACGCCCGCAGCTGCGGCGGTGGCGGTAACGGCCGTGTTTCTTATGAATTCTCGCCGTGTCTGTTTCATAGTGTGACCTCCTCGGCATGCGCCTCGGTTTCTTCAGAGTGGTGGTAGATCATCGACGCTGAAATGACGCCCTCAAGTCTTTGAAAATCAAACAGTGCATCGGCCATCCGGTCGTTGTCGTCCTGTTCCAGAGTGACGACCATGCGGCCATCCTCGTTGGAACCGTGTACTTCGACGCCGTCGACCATCAGCAGCCGTTCACGAACTACATCGATGTTCTCGGGTCTGGCGTGGACCAAAACGCCACAGATATTCATTACGGACTCTCCTCGGCAGATTTGCGTACGGCGACAGCCCCGGTTGGACACGGCGCAACACACGCACCGCATCCGTTGCAGGCGGACGCATCGAACTGAAGCAGCGCCACCCCGCCGACCGCCAGGCGGAAGCGGATCGCGCCGTGCTGGCACTGTTCGCCACAGGTGCGGCAAATGACCCCCCGTTTGGCCAGGCAGTTGCCGTCGATGTGCGCAATCAGATCCCAAGGGGTGGATTCTTCGGGATCGGAAGTGATCACTTCTTCACGGCAAGCGTCGGCGCAGGCGGTGCAGAAGATGCACTCGCCCCGGGAGAAATCGATGGTGGGAAAACCACCGCGCCCTCTGGTCAGGACGCCGGTTTCGCAGGCACTATAGCAATCGCCGCAACGACTGCAGCGCGAAATGAAAGTGGTTTCTTCAATCGACCCCGGCGGACGAACAGGCCGTCTTTTACTCCTGAAATCTCCCCGCAAAAACTGTGCGCGGCTAATGACCTTGTCCATAACTACTTCACCCCGGGCCAGCTATGCCTGGCATAAACCTTGTAATCGATGAGGTTTGACACTAGGACCCTGGACTCCTCATCACCTTGATGCAGATCAAGCGTTCGGACCGAGTCCAAAACCAAGCAAAATAAGCGGTTATCACAAAAACCTCCCTATTTTTCGACACATGGGAGCGCACTACCCCCAACGAGGTAGTACGCCGGGGTTACACCGATACCACCTATTTGCCGGACATAAACAGGGGCTTTTCTCGAAGTTTGAAAACAACCGGTCACCGACTGGTGCTTGTCGGCGTTAAGGAGGGAACTGTTGCCGAGGTCGGGAGTAAAGCCTGCGCCCTGTCCGGGGACTTTGTTGCTGCCCAAAAGGCCGAGGCCTATACTCGATCTGATGGACAAAACGCTGCAAGACACCTTCGGGCGCACCATCGAATACGTTCGTCTCTCCGTGACGGATCGGTGCGATCTCCGCTGTTTCTACTGCATGCCCAAAGGCTTCCGCGATTTCGAGGCGCCGGACCACTGGCTAACCTTCGACGAAATCGAAAAGGTAATGGCCGCCTTCGCCGATCTGGGCGTGAAACGGGTACGACTCACGGGCGGTGAACCGCTGGTTCGCAAAGGCTTGCCTGAGCTGACCTCCCGGCTGGCGGCGTTGCCGGGTATAGAGGACCTTTCCCTCTCCTCGAATGCGGTCCAATTGGCACGCGATGCCGAGGCGCTTTACGAGGGGGGCGTCCGTCGCCTCAACATCAGCCTCGACTCGCTCCGTCCGGATCGCTTCAAGGAGATCACCGGAGGTCGTCTGGACAAAGTGTTGGCGGGCCTGCGTGCCGCCAGAGAGGCGGGCTTTGACCCTATCAAGATCAATATGGTCGTGATGCGCGGCATCAACGATGACGAGGTGGAGGCCGTGACCGATTTCTGCCTTGAGCACGGTTTTACGCTGCGTTTCATCGAAACCATGCCGATGGGCGAAACCGGACGGGAGGCGAGCGAGATGTTTCTCGATCTTCGTGAAGTTCGGGAGCGCCTGGAGAAGCGCTTCGACCTGGTCCCCGGCGTCATGCCGGGCGGCGGTCCTGCCCGCTATGTTCAGGTAGTCGGTACCGATCTCCGGATCGGCTTCATCACCCCCATCTCGCAGCACTTCTGCGACACCTGTAACCGGGTTCGACTATCGGTCGATGGCACGCTCTATACCTGCCTGGGCCAGGACCACAGCTATCCGCTGCGAGAGCACCTGAGGGCCGGTGCCGGACACGACGAGGTCAAAGCACACCTCCTCCAGGCGATCGCCCTGAAACCAGAGCGCCACGAGTTTAACGAGAAGCCGGGGCAGGTGGTCCGTTTCATGTCAATGACCGGTGGTTAGGATCCTGTCACACGTCTAATGGCGCTGTCGGCGAGGCGATATCGGGGTGCATCCGCTAAGTGCACCACAAAGGGACCGCCGCAAGGTCGACCTAACCCTTGATACAGATCATTGGCTCGAGCCGCGCCACCTTGCGGGCGAGACCGGCCCGGTCCGTCGCTTCGACCACGCCGGCCACCTCCTTGT
>NZ_JAENYR010000045.1 GCF_016841685.1 Thiohalomonas denitrificans | reverse complement strand
GGGCCGCCCCCGGCGCGATACTCCGTGATGCCAATCGCCGCGAGGGCGCGCCTCCTACCGGGGATGTGCCTCCGCTCTTTCTGGTAGGAGGGCCGCCCCCGGCGCGATACTCCGTGATGCCAATCGCCGCGAGGGCGCGCCTCCACCGGGGATGTGCTTCTGCTCTTTCTGGTAGGAGGGCCGCCGCCGGCGCGATGGTCATTACGAAATTGTTTTGGGGCGCGAGCCCCCTGCCTCGGCTTCTTCAGAAACGCTTCGCGTGATGTTCGGCGAGGGCGAGGTACTGCTTCGCTCGCTGTACCCATTTGTCCGGATCACTGACACTGTCGTCGCGGTTATGCCATATAGCGATTTTCGCCCGCAGGGTGGCCCGGAAGCTGGAATAGAAATGGATCAGCTTGGGGGCAGGCTGATCGCCCGTGGTCGCAGAGTAGATGTTCAGTAGCTCCACTCCAGCCCAGGCGGCGCCCAGGCGTTCGCACTCGACCGCCAGATAGGCGAGCTCATCCACGGCGTCCAGGATCCGGAAACCGCGATTGAATTCCAGGCAGTCGATGACCACCGGCGGATCGGTGAGACAGACGTGTTGAGGACGCAGATCACCATGGCCCTCGATGATACGCCCGTCGGCGACGCGCCGGTCCAGTTCGGTTGCATTTTGTTGCCGGAATTGTTCGTGTGCATCGCAAACCATCTCCACCGGTGTCGCGGGCAGCGCAAAATCCGGATCGGTCAGCTCCCGTCGGTTTTCGTCGATGTCGTCGGCGAAACGGCGGCGGTATTCCTCGGGGGTGATCTCGACCGGGGACAATTGCCGGTAGAAGTGGGCCAGCCGATCGGCAGCGGGACGGAGCTCATTTGCATCCAAATCTCCGCTTCGGATACGCCGGTCCAGCATTCTCTCGCGGGGCAGTCGCCGCATATGCACCACCCAGTCGACGATACGACCCTTGCCATCGATGGAGATTTCACCTCCACTGTCGGCCGTAATGGGAAGCGTTCCAAGATAGACCCCATCAGCCAGGCGGCGGTTGAGTCGTACCTCTTCTAAGCAGTCCTGGTGGCGGGCGTCCAGAGTGCGAAAGTCGAGATAGCTGTAGCGGACCGGTTTCTTGAGTTTGTAGACATCGTTCCCGGCAATAAAGACCCACGACATGTGGGTCTCTATCGCCTCGACCCGTTCCACAGTAGCAGGATAGGTTTCGGGCCGACGCAAAAAGGCGACTTTATGAGCAAGGTCCATGGGGATTTCCATAGGGTCTTCCCAGAGGTTAGCAACTCGTGCCGCTGCCAGGTAAAACCACAGAGGGCACGGAGCAATGATTCTCCTGTGTTCTCGGTGGTGCTCGTAATAACAGCGAGGGCAATCTCGGATTGGGTAGAGATCAATTCGTCGCCGGCGCACTTTCTGATGAACTTGCCCCCGCTGTCATTACGAGGAGCCTGAGCGACGAAGTAATCTCTACTCCCAACCCCGAGATTGCCGCGTCGCCGGGGCTCCTCCTGAAGAAACTTCTCCCTTTTCCATGCGGCGACGATGCCATTCCCTCCCTGTGGGGGAGGGGCCAGGGAGGGGGTGATCCGATAGGCCTTGGCCGTTTTCTTTCCTCTCATCCTGTCCTTCTCCCTGAGGGAGAAGGGACCCTTCGTTCAGCGCTTCTGAAGAGCTCGAACTATACCATTGATTCCTTGTGAACTGAGGGCAAGTAACGTAAGCCTCCAGTTCTTCATTGATTCGGGCCTGCGCAGCAGGGGGTACGGCTCGCAATGCAGGGGTGGGATGTTCATCAAGAGGAATAGCGGCCAAGGGTTGCCCCTTCCTGTTGGCCAATGAGCCTGCTACGTTTCGCTTTCGAACTGTTTAGCCGGGCAACTCCTGTGGAAAGTCGCGACATGTGAGGTCAGGTTCTTTATGGAAGCGGAAGTACGAGAAATCGGCGGACACCTGGGCCGTTTCCCGCCCTTTGATCGGCTAAGCGAAGAGTTGCTGGAGATGGTGGCAGGCTCGGTGGAGATCGCCTATTTCCGCGCCGGTTCTGCCATCCTCGAGTTCGGTGAACCGATCCACGCACTGCATTACGTTCGAAGTGGTGCGGTGGAGGTCTATCGACATAACGGGGAGCTCTACGACCGGCTCGGGGAGGGGGATATCTTTGGCCACTTTGGACTGCTACGCAATGGGCGGGTCCGTTTTCCGGCCTGGGCAATCGAGGATACGCTCATCTACCTGATTCCGGACACAGTGTTTGACCGCCTCTGTGCCGAGGATGAGAATTTCTCCGATTTTGTCGAGCTGTTCGGTTCGCGGCTCAAGGCGACGGTCGAGCAGAGCGCACGCGAAAATGACCTGATGGTCACCCGTGTACGTACCCTGCTCAGTCGCCTGCCGGTCACCATCGAGGAATCGGCCACCGTGGAGGAGGCGGAGGCGCATGACCGAGCACCATGTCTCTTCGGTATTGCTGCTGACCCCCGCGGAGGGGGAGGACGAGGAAACTTTTCAGGAATTCGGCGATTCATCGTCATGGCGGATGACCGGCATACTGACCGATCATGACCTTCGCGTGCATGTATTGGCAGAGGGGAGCTCGCCCCGGATAGCGCTGGCACAAATCAAGCATGACCGGCTGGTGACGGTCCAGTCGGACGAGACGATCTACGAGGCGATGCTGGCGATGCTGCGTAATAACGTGCACCACCTGCCGGTCCTGCATCGTCGCCGCCCGGTCGGTGTGGTGCACCTGTCGGATATTGTCCGCTACGAGACGCAGAGCAGCCTCTACCTGGTGAGCAACATTTTCCATCAACCCAGCGTCAAGGGGCTGGCGCGTCTTATACCCGATGTACGGGCCGCGTTCGTTCGCCTGGTGGACGAAGGCGCCAATTCACGGATGATCGGCAGTGCCATGTCCACGGTGGGTCGCAGCCTGATCCGTCGTTTGATCGAACTGGCCGAGGAGGAACTCGGACCGGCTCCAATCCCCTACTGCCTGATGGCCAACGGCTCAATGGCGCGTGATGAGCAGACGGTGGTTACCGATCAGGACAATGCCCTCATCCTCGATGATCGATTCAATCCCGGGGAGCATGACGGCTATTTTTTCGAACTGGCGAAACGGGTCAGCGATGGATTGAATGCCTGTGGCTATCCCTATTGTACCGGGGGCATCATGGCAACGAACGCGAAGTGGCGTCAGCCGTTGTCGGTTTGGAAATGCTATTTCGAAGAGTGGATTTCCCGGCCCGATCCCGAGCGTCTGCTGCACAGCTCGATCTTTTTTGATCTCGATGCGGTTTATGGTGATGAGCGTTTCGCCGAGAAGCTGCAGGACCTGATGGCGATTCGGGCGAGCGAGAGCCCGCGCTTCCTGGCCGCTTTGGCGCGCAACGCCCTGGGTCGCACGCCGCCGCTGGGCTTCTTTCGCACTTTTGTGATGGAAAAGGATGGCCGGCAGAGAAACTCGATTGACCTCAAGCGCCGCGGAACGGCACCGATGGTGGATGTGATTCGGGTCCATGCCCTGGCAATAGGCTCAAGGTCTCAGAACTCCTTTGATCGGCTGGATGACATCGAACGGGCCCGGATATTACCGGCCGGTCAGGCGGACAAACTGCGCTACGCGCTCGAGTTTATCGCCATGGTGCGGATCAAGCATCAGGCGCATGACCTGCGAACCGATCATTCACCAGACAACAATATCGAACCGGAAAACGTATCGGACAGTGAGCGGCACAATCTCAAGGAGGCCTTTCAGGTATTGAGCAATGCGCAGAAATTCCTGCGTTATCGCTACCCGATGCCGATTCGCTGAAGTGATGTCGATGAAAAAATCCGAATCCCGGGAGGCGCCGGACTGGGCCACCTGGTTTGAGCAGCAGGCCCCCGACACCCCCATTGGCGAGCTGTGGCTCTGACACCGCAGTCTGGAATCGGCTAGAAAGCCCGGGCAGGAAACGCTGCACCTGTTGACCTACGCCCGATCATCGTAGGATGGGGTGAGCCTGCGAACCCCATCATTCATCGGCGTTTCTTGATTCATCCTACATTCTGTTGGCGGGCCGCGGCTCGTCCATCAGCCCCTTGATGATGGCGTAACATCCCACCAGAAGCACGAGAGTGAATGGCAATCCGGTGGAGACCGCCATCGCCTGCAGGGCGCTGAGCCCGCCGCCGATCAGCAGGGCGATGGCGGTCCCGCCTTCGATAACCCCCCAAAACATGCGCTGGGGCTTGGGCGCATCAATCTTGCCGCCCGCAGTGATGGTGTCGATAACCAGCGAGCCGGAGTCCGAGGAGGTAACGAAGAACACGATCACCAGCACGATGCCGATGAAGGAGGTAATGGCGGTCAGGGGCATTTGTCCCAGCACTTGGAACAGTTGCAACTCCAGGTCGGCATTCTGCGCTCCCTCGAAGCCGCTCATTACCTGCTCAATGGCGGTGGTGCCGAAGGTGGTCATCCAGAATACCGATACGGCCGAGGGGATCAGCAGTACGGCGATCAGGAATTCGCGCACGGAGCGTCCACGGCTGACTCGGGCGATGAACATGCCCACGAACGGCGACCAGCTTATCCACCAGGCCCAGTAGAAGGTCGTCCAGCCCTGGCTGAAGTTTGCATCCCCGCGTCCGAAAGGGTTCGACAGGAACGGCAGTTCGAGCACGTAGGCGCCGATATTCTGTACAAAGCCGGTGGCGATCAGCAGCGTGGGGCCGACAAGGAATACGAACATCAACAGCAGAAAGGCCAGCGCCATGTTGATTTCAGACAGGCGTTTAACCCCCTTGTCGACACCGGCAATGATCGAGACCAGCGCAACAGCGGTAATGCCCGTGATCAGCAGTACCAGGGTGGTGTTGCCGGTGGGGATGCCGAACAGATAACTGAGCCCTGCGGCCGCCTGCTGTGCCCCGATCCCGAGCGAGGTCGCCAGGCCGAACAGCGTGGCAAACACCGCAAGGATATCGATGATATGGCCCGGCCAGCCCCAGATGCGCTCACCCAGAATCGGATAGAAGATGGAGCGTACGGTCAGGGGCAAACCCTTGTTGTAGGAGAAGATCGCCAGGGCGAGCGCAACGACGGCGTAGATCGCCCAGGGGTGCAGGCCCCAGTGGAAGATGGTCGCCGCCATGCCGAGGCGCATGGCTGCCTCCGGATCACCCGCGGCGGCACCCAATGGCGCCCAGTCGGTGCGCAGGCCACCGTCGCTTGTCGTGCCGGCCAGCGAGGTGGCGTAGTGGGTCAGTGGCTCCGAAACGCCGTAGAACATCAGGCCAACGCCCATGCCCGCGGCAAACAGCATCGCGAACCAGGAGAGATAGGAGAAATCCGGCGCAGCACTGGCACCGCCGATCCGCACCCTGCCGAGAGGTGAGAAGATCAGGCCCAGGCAGACCAGGACGAAGATATTCCCCGCCAGGAGGAAGAACCAGGCGAGATGGCCGGTAATTCAGTCTTTCATGCTCTCGAACACCGGCCCGGCCTGTTCGGGTAGCGCCAGGGTAAGGATGACGAAGGCCAGAATCACCAGCGAGGAGAAGGCAAAGACGGCGCCGTGGATATCGACATGGATGCCGAATCTACTGGTGCTGTAGTTATCCTGGCCGATCTGGTAGTCGGTATCGATCAGGTTTGCCGCTCCTTCGGGGGCCGGAATGCCAACGGATGGTTCGAGATTTTCGGTATCGTTGTCGGGTCTGCTCTCCACGAGGCTTTTCTCCGTTATGTCTGTTCTACAGCGCCTTACGGGCGTACCAGGAAGACGGATACGTCACTGTGTGCCGCGACCTTGCTGCCATTGGCCGGCATGATGGCATCGATATGGTGGGGCAGGTGAGTACCCATCACGACCAGGTCCGCTTTCACATCCTTGATGGCCCGTATCAGAATGTCGTCAAGGTCGGCCACCGGATCGTGGCTGTTGTAGACCGCGGCCGCGGCGGAATGCCCGTTGTCGGGGGCGTGCTCGCGGGCGAACGCCGTGAGTTTGGTCTTGTACTCTTCCGGCGTCCGTGCCACCGCGCTGGGCTGGGATGTGGTCACGCCCACATAACAGAGCGCGGCGTCGTAGTGTCGAGCCATATCGGCGGCGACGGTGAGTGACTTCTCAAGCGCATCCAGGTGCGCCAGATCCACTGGTACCATGATTTTGTTGAACATGCTGTCGGCTCCTTTTCGGTTGCATGACGAATTTGGCCGGGGCTTTTTCTTCGGTCTCTATCGGACAGGCTCCCAGGACACACTTCCGCCCGGGAGCATCCGTCAGAAGTAGTAATCGATCGACGCATAGATGGCGGAAAAATCGGCCTCGTAAATGTCACCATCAGGACCGATATCGCCGTTGCTGGTGAGGTACTCGAGATAGATCCAGCCCGGTCCATAATGATAGCGGGCGCCCGGGGCGAACGCCGTTACGGCATCACTGTCGTTCCCGGCCGTGTCGGTGTCGGCCCAACTCGCGTCGAGATAGGTGAACCAGCGTTCGGTGGCATCGAAGCCGAGTTCGATGGCGGCGCGCTGGTTCTTGATCTCCGAGGTCTCGCCCGGGATGTCGCGTCGAATATCCAGCCACTGCGCCTTGAGCAAAAACTCATCGAAACGGCCCTCATAGTGGAGGTTCCAGGCGCTGTGATCACCGCTGATTTCCGCCTCGGCCGGAACAGTGTCGATAAATCGCAGATCCTGCAGTTCGCCAGCCTGCAGGGACACCCCCATCCATTGGTCAGCGGCGACCCGGTAGTCGATATTGCCAACCACGGTATGGACCTTCCTATAGCTTTCCGACGAGCCCCAGTGCCCGTTGTCATCCATGGTGTCGGTGCTGGTCTCGCCCCAGTCGTCGGCATGGTAATAGGCCAGCTGATAGCGGGTGTTTTTACCAGTCTCACTGTACTTCACGCCCACATCCATCTGATCGCCGTAGCCGCCGAGCAGAAGGTCGCCGGGCCAGAAATTGACCGTCTTCCAGCCGAATGGGACCTGACTCTTGCCCAGCTTGAGGTCGCGGGTGTCGCTGATGCTGTAGCCGACCCAGGCCTTGTGCAGGCCAAACGTATCACCGGTTGAATTATTGCCCGGGTCGGTGAAACTTCCCGGACCAAAGCGCATTTCAGCGGAGAGTGACCATGGGCTTCCCTCCTGTTGGTCGTCCAGGTACAGGAACAACGCCTCATCGGCGACATCGCCGACGGTCTCCCGGTCCAGTTACTCGTTGAAGGGTGCCGAGGTGAAATCCGAGTCGGTGATATAGCGGTAATTGCCCCAGAGCCCGCCGGTGATGGAGGGTGAGGCCGATGCGGTGAATGAGACGGAAAAAATCACCAACAGTAGTGCAGTGCGCATGATGTGACCTCTATCTATATTTGTGTCACTGAAACATAGATAAAGTTAACGGACAACTCAGCGGGACGGGTATTCCATCTGCAGAAATCCCCCACAGGGCAGGGCAGGTGTCTCCGATGAATCTGTTAACAGCGTTTGTTCGTGCGGTGGCGCTTCTTTTATCATGCCTCGAGGAACACCCCCGCGAGCAAGAGAACAAACGCCATGAGCACCCCCGCCGGGCAAGTCGGCTCCAAAAAACAGACGGTCGACTCCGTCCAGCGCCTCTCCGAGCGGCTGCGTGCCAAGCACAAGGGCCGGATTACCGGTGAATTGATTGTCCCGGCGCGTGCCGGGCGCTACGCCCCGGTGCCCGATGCGCTGGATACCCGACTGAAAAATGCCCTGGCAGAGCGGGGCATCACGCAGCTGTACGCCCATCAGCGTGAGGCGTGGGATGCCATACGAGCAGGGCAGCACACCGTTATCGTCACTCCAACAGCCTCCGGCAAGACCCTCTGCTACAACCTGCCGGTACTCCAGGCCGCACTGACTGGGGAGGCCAAGGCGCTCTATCTCTTTCCCACCAAGGCGCTCTCCCAGGACCAGGTGGCGGAGATCCTGGAGCTGAACCAGGCCGGCGAACTGGGCGTGCGCGCCTACACCTTCGATGGCGATACCCCCGGTGACGCCCGCAAGGCGGTGCGTACCCGGGGCGATATCGTGGTCTCCAATCCCGACATGCTCCACCAGGGGATCCTGCCGCACCATACGAAATGGGCGCAGTTTTTCGAGAACCTGCGCTATGTGGTCATCGACGAGATGCACACCTATCGCGGCGTGTTCGGCTCCCATGTGGCCAACGTCATCCGGCGGCTGCGCCGCATCTGCCGTTTTTACGGTTCCGATCCGCGCTTCGTGCTCTGTTCGGCCACCATTGCCAATCCGGGGGAATTGGCCGCCCAGCTCCTCGGTGAAGAGGTCCACGCCATTACCGAGAGCGGGGCGCCCAGCGGCGAGAAGCACCTGCTGCTGTGGAACCCGCCGGTGATCAACGCCGATCTCGGTATTCGCGCCTCCGCCCGCTCCCAGGCCACCCGCATCGCCCGTACCGCGGTGCGGGCGGGAATGAAGACCATCATCTTCGCCCAGACCCGGTTGATGGTGGAGGTATTGACCAAATACCTGAAGGATGTGTTCGACAAGGATCCACGCAAGCCGCCGCGGATCTCCGCCTACCGCGGGGGTTATCTGCCCACCGAACGGCGCGCCACCGAAAAGAAGCTGCGCTCGGGCAGTATCGACTGCGTGATTGCCACCTCGGCCCTGGAGCTGGGGGTGGACATCGGCTCCCTCGACGTCTGCGTGCTGAACGGTTATCCGGGGACTATCGCCGGCACCTGGCAGCGTCTGGGCCGGGCGGGGCGCCGTCGCCGCACCGCTCTGGGCGTGCTGATTGCGACCAGCCAGCCGCTGGACCAGTACATCGTGCGCAACCCGGAGTTCTTCCTCGGCGCCTCGCCCGAGCACGCCCGTATCGATCCGGATCAGCTGCTGATATTGCTGGACCACGTTCGCTGTGCCGCCTTCGAACTGCCGTTCAGGGAGGGTGAACGCTTCGGCGGAGAAAACCTGCTGGAGATGCTGGAATACCTGCAGGAGGAGGGCATTGTCCATCCGGAAGGGGACACCTGGCACTGGAGTGCCGACAGCTACCCCGCCAATGCCGTCTCCCTGCGTTCGGTGGCGGAGGGCAATTTCGTGGTGATCGACATCAGCGAAGGCGGGCAGATCATCGTCGCCGAGGTGGATTACGCGTCGGCGCCGATGACGATCTACGAGGGCGCCATCTACCTGGTGCAGGCCTCGCCCTATCAGGTGGAGAAGCTGGACTGGGAGGGACGCAAGGCCTTCGTCCGCAAGACCCGCGCCGACTACTACACCGATGCTATCGATTACACCAAGTTGAAGATCCTGGAGAATTTCGAACACAGCACCGGTGAACGGGCGGAAACGGCCCGCGGTGAGGTGCATCTGGTGCGGCGCATCTCCGGTTACAAGAAGATCCGCTACTACACCCACGAGAATATCGGCTACGGCAACATCAATCTGCCCGACCAGGAGATGCACACCACCGCGGTGTGGTGGCAGGTGCACCCGACTGTGCTGGAGGCCGCTTTCGAAAATCGTCAGCAGGCCCTGGACGGTTTTCTGGGGGCCGCCTATGCCATGCACCACGTAGCCGCCCTCGCCACCATGTCCGAGCCCCACGATCTGGGACGTGCCGTCGGTGACGGCGACGCCAAATGGTTCGCTACCGTGGGCGCCAACGGTCGCGGGCAGATCCGTAGTTTCGAAGGGGGAGAGCTCTCATCCGATGCCCCTGAACAGACCGGCGGCCGCTTCCGTCCGGCGCTGTTCCTCTACGACAACTATCCCGGGGGCGTCGGGCTCTCCGCGCCGCTCTACGATCGCCGGGCGGAAGTGGTGGCCAAGGCACGCGAGATGGTCCATGCCTGCGACTGCCTGTACGGCTGCCCCGCCTGTGTCGGCCCCATCCTCGCCTCGGATGAGGTACGCGGCTATTCACCAAAAACAGCGGCGCTGAAGGTACTCGATCTGTTCGGGACGGGTGACGGGTGACCGCAACGAGCGCGGAAAAAGAACGGCTCCTCTTTGATCCCCCTCTCCCGGCCCTCTCCCGGGGGAGAGGGGGCAAAACCGCGAATCCTGCCGGGGAGACAGTGTTTGATGTTCTCCGCCGGTCGGTGTGCAGCAGAATGAAAAACGAAGGGTCTCCTCTCCCTCCGGGAGAGGGACAGGGAGAGGGGTGACCTAAATAGAAACTTCATTTCTTCGCGCCTTGGCGCCTTTGCGGTTAGGCCTTTAAACAATGGCACTGAAAGACCGGCTCAAAACCCTCAAAAGAGAGACGGGCCAGGACGCGCCCGAAGCGCCGACGGCACCGCAGTTTGCCGATCGGGTGTTGCGGTTGCGAACGGGCGGAAATATGCCCTCGACGCGAAAATCGCCCACGCCGGTCGAGGTGGTGGCCGAGGCGGTCGGAGGCGAGGTGATTGGCGAGGGGCTGATCCGCATCGAAAGATGTCTGCCGCTTTCGGGCGCTCACGGAGACATTCCCCTGGCGCGGGTACTGGAGGACCACCGGGCGCTGCCCGAAGCGGATGGGCTTGATGCCCGCGATGCGGTGTTCTTCGATACGGAGACCACAGGCCTCTCCGGAGGCACCGGAACGGCGGTATTCATGCTGGGGCTGGGCCGCCTGCTGGGCGAGGCGCTGGTGGTGCGCCAGTACCTGATTACCTCCTTCGCGGCGGAGCGGACCATGCTCGAGGATGCCGCTGGCTGGTTCGAGAGCCCGCGGGCGCTGGTGAGCTTCAACGGCAAGAGCTTCGATCAGCCGCTGCTGGCCGCTCGGGCGCGGTTATCGGGGATCGCAGACGTCTTCCATGGATTGCGACATGTCGATCTGCTGCACCCTGTCCGTCGCGCCTACGGGAAGCGGTGGTCCGACTGCAGGTTGGCGACCACCGAAAAAGAACTGCTGGGTTTCTCCCGTATCGATGATCTGCCCGGCTCGGAAGCCCCGGCGGCCTGGTTCGCCTATCTGCATCGGGGCGATGCCTCCCGGCTGCCGGGTATCGCGATACACAACCATTGGGATATCGTCTCTCTGGCGGCGCTGCTACCCGCCCTGGCCGATGTTCACCGTGCACCCGGTTTGCGGGGTGCCGACGTCCTGGCGATTGCGCGTATCGCCCTCAAGACCGGAGATGAGCCGAAGGCCTATGCGCTGCTGCAGGAGGCGGAGCAGGAGCTGGAAGAGACCGGGCTGCTGGAGTTGGCGCGTCTGCATCGCGGCCGCCGGGACTGGGAGCGGGCCCATGCGATCTGGGAGCGGCTGGCCGGCGACGGGTGCGGTGAAGCCGTGGAGAGACTCGCCAAGTACTACGAGCACCAAAGGCGTGACTGGGAAAAGGCGCTGGCCTTCGCCCGTAGCCTGCCCCCCTCCGTCGAACGGGAGCATCGCTGCCGACGGCTGGAGGCCAAACTGGGGGAGTGAGTCATCAGGAAGGCCTGACCTGGCGAATGGTCGCGGAATTTTGTATCGGAGGCTCCGATCGTCCCGGGTTCTCGGCCGGTGGCGGCGCTCGGTCCATATGGATGTCGAGCTGCGGGTAGGGAATGCGGATACCCGCGTTACGGAAGCCGTCCCAGATCGCCATGAGGATTTCGGAGCGTGTCTCCAGACGGCCTTGATACTTCAAGTCGATAAAGTACTGTACATGGAACAGTACCGCCGATGCAGCGAATTGCTTCATCCAGACTTGAGGAGGGGGTTCGTCGAGTACACCGTCATGGTCATGCAGTACCGTCTCGATGACCTGTGCCGCCCGGCGCGGATTTTCGTCATAGGCGATGCCCACCTCGACAACCGTGCGGACGATGTTGTCATTGTGCGTCCAGTTGGTGAAGGAGTTCGAGATGACATCGGCATTGGGCATGATGACCTCCTGGTGATCCCAGGTTTTGACGGTCAATGAACGCATGCCGATGTGGGTCACCTCGCCCTCGTGCTCGCCCACCCGGACGATGTCGTGGGTCCGCAAGGGACGCTCCACCAGTAGCAGAATGCCGCTTATGAAATTGTTGGCGATATTCTGCAGACCGAAACCGATACCAACACCGAGTGCCCCCGCGAAAATAGCGACCGAAGTGAGGTCGATCCCGATAAGCTGCAGGGTAATCAGGACACCGGCGAGAACAAAGCTGTACTGGCTGAATACGGAAAGGCTGTGCCGAATGCCCTGATCGCTAATGCCGGAGAGTGCCCAGCGATAGGTGACCAGGCGCAACCAACCGCCTGTTCGCACCACCGCCAGAACGGCGGCCAGTGCAAGCACCAACCCGAACAGCGTGACTGTATTGCCCCCAATCGAAAACAGTGGCACTTGCAGGTAGCGCCAGAGGGCTGATACCACCGGCGTCTCCGGGCCGATGCCGTAGATTCGAAAAGGCAGCGCCCAAAGCGCGATGAAGGCAATGATCTTGAGCAGTGAGTGAACCGGCTCGATCACCCCCTTTGCCAGCAGCATCCCGTGCGCGGTATGCAGATTGACATAGTTCTTCAAGCTGTCGCTGGTTTCGCGCAGGAGGCGGGCGGCGACCAGCCAGACGGCAAGGATGACGAGCACGGTAGCCAGCAGGCCTCCGATCGCCCAGGCCAGATTGACATAACCGGCAACGCCCACCGAGGCGGCAGCCAGCACCGAGGCGGGGGCCAGCAGACTCAAAAGCCGTATCATGCGGGCCCAATAGCGCTCGCCTAACCGGGCATCGAGGTAAGCCAGACTGAGTCGCCGCACTTCGAACATCGGCACCGCGAACATCAGCAGCGAAAGCATGAAAATGCGGTCTACGAAGTTCACCAGCGAGGACGCCAACGACAGGGCATGAACGGTGGCAACTACGACGCCGAGAGAGCCAACGCCCAGGGTTGTCCACTTCAGCTGGCGATAGAGTCGCGGCTTCTGTCCCTCGCCTGGAGGCATCAGCAGCGTCCGGCACAGGTTCAGAAGGAGGTGAACCGAAAATGCACACACCAGAAGTGCAATCAGCGGTAAAGCCGAAGCCTTCGGTGGCAGGAAAGTCCAGAACAGGAGCGCCGCCGTACCGGTAACGGCGAGCGGACGGGCGCTACGCTCCAGCAGTAGCAGGGGGATCTGTAGCAATGCACCCCAGCCCCCATCTGGCATATTGCGCGTAACCAGCATCCGTCGTGTACGGGCCACGAAAGTCAGCCAGAAGGCAAGCCCCAGCGCAACGAGTAGCCAACGGTCGGCTGTCAGTCCGAAGGCACCCCGGACCAGGGTTTGCAGGTCACTGGTAAAGGCTTTGGCCAATAGCGATGGAAGTAATACGAGGTCGTGTGCAAGCTGCTGCCATTCGGCTCTGTTGGCCGGAAGCGGGCGTCGAGCAGTGAGGCCCCGGTGCAGAATCTGGCCGAGTTGCTTTTCGACTTTGTCGGGTAGCGGGATGGCACGCGTGGTCAGCTCGTTCATTTTGGCTGATTGCGCATTGAGTGCCTGCTCCAGTTCCCGATAGATCTGCGTCTCTTCGGATTTGATGTCCCGTTTACTGGCTAGCTCATGCTGCTGCCTGAGCACTTTCAGACGCTTATCGAGAAGGGCACGGCCCGCTTCCAATTCGGTGCCAATGGTCGTGATTTGCTCGAGGACAGACTCGAGTTGTTTGGCCGACATTTCCCGGGTTAGCAGATCCGACTCGAAACTGGCGATGCGGTCCTCGAACTGGGCGATGCGGATCTCCTGTCCGGCCAGCCGTGCTCGCTCTTCTGCCTCGTAAAGCCGACTACGCCACAGTTGCTTTTGTTCAACAGGTGTCGCATCGGCCCTGTTCTGCAGCTTTTCCCGCCAGTCCGCGGCACGGCCTTGCCACTGCTGCTGTTCACGTTCGAAGCGCATCTTGAGCGCTTCCAGGACGGTCTGTTGACTCTCCTCGCGGGCCTGCCGACTTAGCTTTTTGAGGCCGGTGGACCACTCCTTGGCCATCTCCAGCTCTTGCTGAGCGGTTTCTAGCGTGGCTTCTCCAGAGGCCGTGCGTTCCCGTTCCTGCTGCAGCAGCTGACGATTTTTCTCCAGCTCCCGTTCAAGCTCTTGGGTCTTTGAGTCGGGAGACGGGTTTTCTTTGGCCAGGGAAGCGCCTTGGGACTCCTGAAGCTTCTGCTCCAGTTTATCGATGGCCTCAACCAGCTCTTCGGCGCGTTTCTGTGATACCTGCAGATCGAGGCTGGCACCTTCCAGCTGAACCCGGGCCGATTCGATATCGAGCTCTGCCTGCTCCACCATTGAGGGAGTGATTTCGCTCGGCGTTAATTCTGCCAGTCTTGCCTGCTGCTCAGCCCGGCTGGAATCGGGCTGAGCAGCTTCAACTGCCGCCTCACTCGCTGGAGCAACCAAACCGCGCTGGGTCTCCTCAACGGATTCGGCGGCAGCGAACCCGAAGCCGAAAACGACGAGCAGGAGAAAAGATCGAAGGGGGGGCATAGGACGCAATATTCGCTGCAAGAGTCGGGCTGATGCTAGGCCAGAAGTGGTGCCCGAACGGTGAAACGGCTCACAACCCACCTTGAAGTTCCAACATGGGCCGCGTTTTCAGATCGTGAAAAACCTGGTGCACTCTACCACCTCACTCGCCACGGACATTCAAGACTCCCAATGCTTCTAAAAGTTCCGGACCAATCCCCAAAATCCGACTGGCTGCTAGTGGTCCATGCCCTTTCCAGGTAGCGGAACGCGGGATTGGCCCATTAACGGGGCTCCCTTCGGGCCGGCTCACAAGCCTCCCTGGCTGCGTTGCCGTCGCCTGAATTGGCTACGGCCGGTCCTGCGCGCTCCTGCGCCTTGCCGGTGGCGCTTGTGAGACCGGCTGAGCGTTACACTATTTCCGCATGGACCACTAGCGAACGGGGGCCAGCCATGGGCCCTGACTTCTGGGTGCCGAGACGCGCCGTTCCCAGTTCCAGGCGGTTTCGACAATAAAGTCGAGATCGTCGTAGCGGGGTTTCCAGCCGAGCCTCTGGTGCAGGCGTCCGGCGTCGGCAATGAGGCGGGGTGGATCGCCGGGCCGACGTGCAGCCTCTTCAATCGTCAGTGACTTGCCGGTAACCCGCTGCACCGAATCGAGAACTTCCCGCACACTGTAGCCATGCCCGTAACCACAGTTGAAGACCGAAGAGTCTCCGTCGTTGCGAAGATATTCCAGCCCGAGCCGATGAGCATCTGCCAAATCCTCGACATGAATAAAGTCGCGAACGCCGGTACCATCCGGCGTCGGGTAGTCGGTGCCAAAAATCTTGAGCTGCGAACGTTTTCCTATCGCCGTTTCACACGCGACTTTGATGAGGAGCGTGGCATTCGGCGTTGACTGGCCGATGCGTGCATAAGGGTCACAGCCCGCCACATTAAAATAGCGGAACGCTACATAGTTCAGATCGGTGACCAGGGCAAGGTCGTGCAGCATCCATTCCGACATCAGCTTTGAGCGCCCGTAGGGGTTGATCGGGAGGGTAGGTGTATCTTCACTGGCGAATCCGTCATCGGGCATGCCGTACACCGCAGCGGTGGAGGAGAATACGAAATGCCTGACACCGGCTTCACGGCAGCATTCAAGTAGGGTCCGGGTACTGGAGGTGTTGTTGCGGTAATACTTCAGTGGGTCACGCACCGACTCCGGAACTACCGTGTGGGCTGCGAAGTGCATGACCGCATCCACCCGGTTTTCGCGCAAAATAGCGAGTACCGTTTCTCGATCGCCGGTATCCCCGACAATCAGGTCGCCGTGCAAAACCGACTCGGCGAAACCGGTCGAAAGATTATCCAAAACGATGACGCGTTCGCCGACTTCAGCAAGCTGTCGTACCACATGACTGCCGATATAGCCGGCACCGCCGGTCACCAGCACTGCAGATTGCTCTTTCATGGACCATCCTTGGCTTTTTGGTGGATTTTCGCCTATGCGCATCGCCCGCCCTCCTGGCGAGCTGCATGCCTGTAAAACTAGTCGGCTGTTGAGCGCGGGTGGGGTAGGGGAAACCCTACTTTTTCGACAGGAGGAGTGTAGGTGCAGGCTGGCAACCCCCCAATTCACCGTACAAAAGGCATTGGCTCCCGCAGCCTGCCGGGCTTAGGTCCGGTCTACTGCGGCCCACAAAGCGAGATTCCCGGTTGGCTGAATCCGGAATAGGGGTAGTAAAGGGCACCACTGTTTCGGGGCCCGCCAACTTGCGGCCGGGGCATACCTCTGCCATAACGTGATTAAGGCTCCCCGCAATAAGGAAAGTGTGTAGGAGGGACCATGGAACGGACACGCAAAGAGCAGCAATGCAGCCCCACGCTCGGCTGCGTTGAATCCCTGTTGGTGGTTGCCGGTGGTGCGATGGCGTTGGTCTGGGTTCTGGCCATCGATGGTGCCAGTCCGACTGTCGGCGATCTCTTCCAATTTTTGATAACGGCGCTCCCGGGCTCCTGACCGGCCTTGAGTCGAGCAGCCATTCAGTTCCTTACCCGGTGACTACTCATGAATGCACCTTCCGACAAGAACCTTGGTCGCGAGCCACTGTTCCTGGAAACGGCAGGAGCGTCGGCGAAACGTCGGGAACACTATCCGGGCCGTCTTCCCGAGTTCGAATTCGGTCGGCTACGGGTGCCCGATGAGGAGACCCATCGATTGCTCCTAAAGGCGGGGCAGGGCGGCAGTTACTGAGCTCCAGTCAGGGCGAATTCGCGACCGTGGATTCGCCGCCGGAGCCGTAGCTCTCAGCGCTCAATGGTGTAGAACAGGTCGGTTCCGGCCTGTTCACCACTTTCGGCCTCGAGCGTCCAGTTCGTACCCAGGTCGTAACGGATGCGAACCCGGTTGACCGCTTCGGCAAAAACCACCACATACTGCAGATAAAGGCGTGGTGACAGATGGGTGCCCAATACGAGAGATGCGGCTTCGCTTTGCGGGTCTCTTTCGACTTCAACCTCCTCGATGCCGAACTCGCTGCCGATTTGCTGGGCAAGAAAATTCCCGCCGCGCAGCCCGAGTGACAGTGCCGCATTGTAGAGCAGGTCGCCTTCCGCGCGGCTGGCCCGGCTCAAGGGTCGTCCGACAATCAGGTAGGCGAGGGCGTCGCTCTCCTCCATGGGCGGTTCGGAGAACAGACGGATCTCCGGGTCCTTGAGCTGTCCGGTCACTTCGATGCCGGCCGTTACCTCTTCCACGACCCGAATGGCACGTAGATCGATGGCCGGATTGGCCAGCGGGCTTGCCGCAAAGAGTAGCCGCCCCTCGCTGATGGTAAGTTCCTGGCCGTAGGCTTCATAGCGTCCCTCCAGGATGCGCAGCTCTCCATTGGCGGTCGCCGCCTGACCGGGTTTCTCCGAGATGGCCAGACGACCGGAAAGCCGGCCGGAAAAGCCGTATCCCTCCAACGCGATACGATCACCGAAC
This sequence comes from Thiohalomonas denitrificans, assembly GCF_016841685.1. Classification (GTDB taxonomy): domain Bacteria; phylum Pseudomonadota; class Gammaproteobacteria; order Thiohalomonadales; family Thiohalomonadaceae; genus Thiohalomonas; species Thiohalomonas denitrificans_A. Next base: position 14,197 of record NZ_JAENYR010000045.1, on the reverse strand, counting down.
GTGACGGTTACATCGGTACGGGTTCGCCAGCCGGGCCTGGCCGCGGTGGGTACATCCTCCCGGATGACGACCACATCGGGAGAGCGTTGGATGGTTTGAGGGAGTTCGCGCAGCTCGATATCGGCCCGGGGTACATGCAATCGACCGGTAACCGTCACCAGGCCTGGCACGACTTCCAGTTGCAGATCGGGGCTCACAAAGACCCGGGCGTAGGGCAATTGGCTCGCCTCGAAGTCCTCTCCCGAAACCATTCCCGATACCCGCCACGCCTCCGCAGTGCGTTGAAGACGACCCTCCAGGGTGATTTGCCCCCCTCCGGAAACGGCTTCGCCGCTGAAGCTCAGTTCGTCTTCACCAACGGCACGCAGTTCCAGTCGGATCGGTTGAATACGAATGCCGGCTGGAATAATGAAGGCGCTGCCATCTTCGAGGAGCAAGCTGCCGTCGATTTCGGGACTGCCCATTGTTCCCGCCACCCGGAAGTTTCCCGTGACTTGCCCCTCGGGATCGGCTACATCGGAAACGAGCAGGGAAACCCAGCCGAGCCGGTTTGCGTTGAGTTCTATGGTTCCATCGATGGGTGCATCGGACCCGAAAGGCAAAGTGCTGGACGACCGGACCCTTGCCCGCAGGTGTCCGCCGCGCTCCGCGGAAATCTCCAGGTCGGCCGATGTTCCCTGATGGTCGCTTTTGGCGACCAGCAGGGCGGTCTTTATATCGAAGGCGAGGTCCCTTTCTCCTTCGCCCCAGGTAACGCCTGCGCCCATCGCCGCCACTTCCGCGTCGAGATAACCGGAGGCGGCATCGGCTTCGATGCTGGCGTTCACGACACCATCGATCCGAACATCGGTATCGGCAATGAACGGGGATATCGTGGTCAGCGGGAATTGACTTAACTGGAGTTGTCCCAGGCTGCCTTCGACACTCGTACAGGCTCGCGCCTCAGCGGACGACCAGCAAAGCGCTTTTAGTACGATGCCGCTGCTATCGGCGGACAGGGATGCGGGGGCTGATTGCTGCCAGGTGGCGGGCGGGAGCCCGCGAACGGCGCCATCGGTTAACTGACCACTCCAGCTCCCCGATGCGTAGCCGCCGATGGCCGTTTGGGTGAAAAAGATATCGCTGCCAGCGGCTTCGGCCCGAATGGAGTGACTGGGTGCGCTGCCGTTGGCCGTGATGGTCACGCGGTTGAGTGGGGGTATATGGGGGGCGCTGAATTCCGCGATTTCGAGTTCTGCATCCCAGGGCACCTCCCCCGCCAGATCGATGTCGGCATGCAGGTTTGCCGCTACGGATCGGATATCCCGAACCGCGAGCCTTTCGGCCGAAGCGTTGAGGCGGATTCGTGGAGACCCCCTCGCGCCATCCAGCCGACCCGATGCACGGATGCTTCCTTGCAGTTCGGGATGGACGATGCCGAGTTGCGGGGCCTCCAGTTGCCAAGCCATCGTCCAGCTCTCTTCCACGACGCCCGAACTGCTGAGCGAAGCCGTCCCGATGCTCAGTTGCAAATGCTCAAGAACGAATCGGGTACCGGCCAGCTGTGCGGCGGCACTTCCGGCCAGCGGTTCGCCACGAAGGTTTCCGGACAGGCTGTCGACGGTGATGTTTGCGGTGGCAATTCCTTCCGGCGGCAGAATCCCGCCTCCCTGGATGGCAAAGCCGATCTCGCCGGGCCATGCCGGGAGCAGGGCGGCCGGGTCGAATCCGCTGCCGTTCAGATTGGCGTCCCAGGCCAGGCCATCGGCCCATTCCAGCCGCCCGCTACCGGCCGCCTCGCCGTCGAGCCATGCGAGTTGGAGGCTTTCGGCCTCTAGCTGTTCGCGATTACCAGCGCCCAACAGGTGGAGTGTCGCAGGCGGCTCGCCGGGGCGCTTCAGCTGCAGCGAGGCATCCACGGTATAATCGGAAAGAGTGCCCGAGACCGTAAGCTTGCCTTGCGGACTCCCCGCCAGCGGATCAGCGTCCGGCAGGGGCCAGGAGAGATCCTGCCAGTCGAGCGTTAGCCGGACATCCTCTACCAGATCCGGCGTGTCGAATGCCGGCATCCATACCCCCTTGGCCTGAATCCGGGCGGGACCATCCACCTGCTGTAACTCCAGCTGTTCCAGATTCCAGAGTTCACCGGCCTGCAAGCGGCTGTCGATACCCCAGCGGCCCAGTTCAGGGTCATCGACAGACAGAACACTGGTCGCAACAAAGGCCGCTGCCTGACCTTCGCCGGTGATTGTCCCTGCCACGGTGACCGGACGCCAATCGCCTCTCAGTTGATCGAGACGCACTCCGGCGGTTTTCAGGCGCGCATCCCAGCTGAGCGGCTCTGCCTGCCAGTCGAGTCCACCTTCTGCCTCCATCACGAAGGGCTCTGTAACTCGCTGTTGGAATCGAGGTTTGGCAAGTGTTCCGCGTATACGACCGGCGCCGGCGATCGGCTGTGCCAGCTGCGCAACGCTGACTTGCCAGTCTGTGGTCAGGTTGATGGCCATGGCGGGCAGCGTACCGATATCTCCTTCGGCCTCGAATCGCCCCCAGGGGCCTTTAATCACCAGATGTGCCAATTTCAATCCGGCTTGCTCAAATCGCGCCGAGAGTTCGCCATTGTCGATGGCAAAAAGAGTCTCGGCTCCCCTGAGCACCTTCAGATTGTTGAGCCGAACATCAGCGAACCTGATCGCGAAAGGCAGGTTGAGTCCGCTGAATGGCTGCTGCTCTCCTTCCTCTGGTTTGGCCTCGGGTAGACGGACGTTGATCTCGCTGCCGGCCAACTGTCTAAATGAGAGGGTGCCCTTCAGCAGGGCCAGGGGTTGCCAGTCCAGGGTGAGCTGCGTGGCGTCGATAACGGTATCCCCCGAGCGGATTCTCAGCTCTTGCGCCTCTAGCGGGCCGGCCAGGGTCCCGCGGAGGGAGTCGGCCGAGAGCCCGATTCCCGTCCATGCCCGGGCACCAGCCCAGGCCCAGCGTAATCCCGATTCGGTGTTCACCAGCCATGCGGCACCTGCCACTACAAACACGAGGACGATAAGCACGGCTGCTGCCAATCGACGCTTCACAGCTCAGGCCCGATGTTGATGTGGAGCCGCCAGGGATTGCCGGACTCGCTGACCGCCGAGGCGACATCGACGCGGATCAGGCCAAAGGGGAGTTTGTAGCGGACGCCCACTCCCGCCCCCTGGGACAGCTCGAAGCCACTGGTGCTGTTAAAGGCGTTGCCTTGATCGACGAACAGCGCAGCGCCCCAGTTATCGCTCCAGAAATAGTCGTATTCCACACTTCCGACTAGAAGGTGCTTGCCGCCGATGACATCCCCTTCGCTGTTTTCCGGGCCCAGTGTCTGATACCCGTAGCCACGGACGCTGCTGTCTCCCCCGGCGAAAAAGCGTAGCGAAACCGGCAAGCGGTCAAAGTTGGAGGTTTCCGATGCACCGGCCTCGAGCCTGGTTATCAGCCTCCCTCCCAGGGTCGTGGTGATGTAGTTGCCGCGGATTGTCGCCTGGGCCAGATTGGTTGAGGAGAGCACGGATTCGGATGCCCCCTTCAGCCCGGCCGCCAGTCGCCAGCCGTGCTGGGGGACGAGGCGGTCGTCCACCACCACGCGCTGCCAGCCGATGCCCGGCACCAGCATATTGGCACGCTCGTCTCCGATCCCGACGTCAAATGTCTCTTCCTGATAATTCAGCGACAGGGTTTGCTGCCATCCCCTTTTCATCCGCGTAATGGCGCCGCCGATCAGGGCCGTTTCGCGGGATGAGGTATCGGTGGTCTCCTCGGTGTAGTCCGCGGTGAAGTCCAGAGAGTCGGTTGTCGGCGGGGTGAGCGGGATACGGTAGTTGAAGTTCAGTTCGGTACGGATCTCGGAAGCGATAATCCGGCCGCCGGCCTTGTGGCCGCGGCTGTTCTGCCAGCGCCGGTCGATGCCGATCGTGGTGCGCGGTCCGGTATCGGTCCCATAGCCGATGCCGAACGCATAGCGGGTCCGGTTCTGCATCTCCAGCCGGACATCGATTGGGATCCGTTGCTCCTCCGCCTCTTCGACCAGGGGAATGACGTCGACCCGATCGAAGTAGTCGCTATCCGAGAGCGCCCGCTGAAGCTCAAGCAGTGCGCCGGCGTGGAAGGGCTCTCCGCTCTGGAAACGCGTGAATCGTTCAAGGAGCGATTCACGCAGGGGTGTTTCACTGAAATGAATGGCGCCGAACCGGTAGCGGGGGCCGGTATTCATGTGCAGCGTGATGTCGGCCCGGTTTTCCGGCAGTTCAACGCGAACCTGACTCTCCGACAGTCTCGCTTCGAAGTAGCCATACTGTCTGGCAATGGCCAGCAGATCATCCTTGGCGCGTTCGTAGCTGCCATGTTGCAGCCGATCGCCGGGCTGGAGCGGAAACGTCTGACGCCAGCGTTGAAACACTTCGGTCGAGCCGCCGGGGCCCCGGACCTCCAGATCGAGTAAACCGATCGTGACCGGTGGTCCACGGGTCACATGATAGCGGGCATACCAGGCACCGTTACGCTGCTCCAGAGAAGATTCAATCTCTGCCTGATAGTAACCGAAGGGCTCCAGGGTGTTGCGAATCTCTTCCGGTGTGCGCTGATGCAGAGCCTGGATCCGGTAGCGCGTCAATAGCGGATGCCCCTGTTCCCGCTCCAGGGAGAGGGCATTGCGAATCGTGCTTTTCAAGGGATCCTCAATACCCGTAATCTCGACCTCCAGCCGGGGCGCTTCGGCCGCGGTGAGCGGATCCGGCACCGCGAGCAGGACGACGAACAGCAGCACGGCGAGGGCCTGCATGCGGGTCGGCTTTCGAGAGTGGAGAGGCACCATCCTATAATAGTTCCCCGCCCATAATCGGGCACTCGCTACGAGCGACGAAGGATGGCTACTGCGTCTTGAACCTCGTCACTTATTTACCCATCGCTGTTGGTCAGGATGCTGGTCCCGGACTTTTTGGGCTCCTGCGCCCCCTGCCGCGTCAATGAGGTCGTCCATGACGAACAGCAGGGCTGTTATCGGACTGCCTGTTCGGCTACGAAGCGATCGACAGCGTCGGTCAGGTCCTTCAATGCACTCGAAATCCGGACTGGATAGGACGCGGGCTCCAGGTCACGCAAGGAGGAGGGTAGCATTGCCAACTGCCGCGCTGCGTGTTGCCGGCTCTCCGCCAGGGTCGGTGCATAGCCGACCCGCTCGCCACCGCGCAGGACGGGCCCCAGCAGCGGTTCGCCATCCGGGTTTTCGCCCTCGAGGGCAATGATATCACCGGACATGATGCTGTCGTCATAACACCGGAAGACCTGTTTTCGGCCGGGTAGCATCGCTTTGCCCTCGGAGCGCTTGCGGCGCGCCTGCCCCGCATACTCGGTCAGCTTGTAAGCGCAATTGAGATAGGGGACGTCGGATGAAGTATCCAGACGGGTGCCGATTCCAAAACCCGAAATTGGAGCCGATTGGGCACCGAACTCGGCCAGCTTGTGTTCGTCAAGGTCTCCGCTGGCAAAGATGACCGCCTCTTCGAGATCACCGGCATCCAGAATCTTCCGGACCCTGCGGGCATGTTCGGCCAGGTCACCGCTGTCGAGCCGGACGCCTTTGATGGCGATCCCATCGGCCTTCAGACGGGGCGCCAACTGCACAACCTTTTCTGCCGCCGCTTCGGTATCGTAGGTATCGATCAGCAGAATCACATTGTTCGGCTGAGCCCGGGCGAAGGTCTCGAAGGCATCGGTTTCCCGGTCGTGGGCCTGTATGAAGGAGTGCGCCATGGTCCCATAGAGCGGAATGCCGAAGGCGGGACCTGCATAGACGGTGGCCGTACCGGCGAACCCCGCCAGATAACTGGCCCGTGCCGCATAGAGTGCCGCATCCGCACCGTGTGCCCTGCGCATTCCGAAGTCCACCAGCAGCGAGTCTTTGGGTGCGGCGAGAGTACAACGCGCCGCCTTCGAGGCCAGCATGGTCTGCAGATGCAGGATGTTGATCAGCCGTGATTCGATTAATTGCGCTTGGGGTAGCGGGGCAACTACCCGAAGGATCGGCTCATCGGCGAAAAAGAGGGTGCCTTCGGGCATGGCATCGACATCGCCGGTAAATCGAAGCTTGGCCAGATAGTCGATGAAGCCGGTCCGAAAGCGCCCGCTGTCCGCCAGCCACTGCAGTTCATCCTCTCTAAACTGCAAATTTTCCAGAAAATCAATCAACTGCTCACACCCGGACGCCATCAGAAAATTACGGTTGGCGGGCAGCTTGCGAACGAAAAACTCGAATACCGCGGTCTCCTCCATCCCCGCTTCGAAATAGCCGTCGAGCATCGTCAGCTGGTAGAGATCGGTCAGTAGGGGAGAGGATTGCAATTCCATAGGATCGCCCGTTTGAGATTCCCTTTAAGCATTGGTGAGCCGACCGGCAGGGTCAAACCAAAAACGGTCATTTAGTGCTGATTGCCCGGATTAGACGGGTTCGGCTCCGGGAGGCGGAATGCAGAAGCCGAACAGCCGCTTGGCGGAATGACAACCGGCCGGACACAATGCAGGGTCGCGCATGGACCACTAGTGTCCTGTTACACGTCTTGTGGCGCCTTCAGAGTCCCCGAGCGGCGTCGCAAGCAATGAGCATATCCCTTGTCAAGCGCTGCAACGCCGCACTGGCGTCGCTCGGGGGCTCCCTTCTCGCCTCGCTGACGGCGCCACTAGATGTGACAGGACACTGGGGGTGGCTCGCAGGAACTTGATGATCAGGCGAATCGTTTTCGCCAAGTCAAACGTCTCAGCCGTGGTTTGCTGTCAAATAGGTCAAAACCTTGGCCGCGTCGGCTTCGTGCAGATGGACGCGCAGCAGTTCCGAAAGCAGTGTTTCCATGATCGGGTCGGCGGGTCGGCCGGATTTTCGCTGGCGCAGGTAAAGACGAAGTCCGGACCAGTCCCCAAGCATATGATCCACGATCTCATCCACAAACGAATTATCCGCGGTTTTTTCCGGTGTGATCTTCTCCATCGGTCTCCTTCCCTATTGAACGTTAGGCCTGTGAATGACTCTACCGTTTCGACGGGAATGCCGGTGTGAACCAGATCACCCCTCTGAGAGTGAGTTCCACCCGTTACGTCATTCCACTTTCAGGGTGTTCTGAAAGCCGCGATGGAAGCAAAATTGAAACAGCGAAACCAAGTGTGGACTTTGGCGAAACCGGCGTTTCGCAGACGAGTCTCGTGGGCTTCGATACTTTCGGGAAGAAGAACGTTTTCCAGGGCGGTGCGCTTTTGGCTAATGGCGAGATCGGAATAGCCGTTGGCACGTTTGAAATCCAGGTGCATGGATTCCTGGAACTGCTGTTCACTACTGTCTTCGAATACCACCTTTTCCGACAGGACCAGGACACCGCCGGGACGGAGTCCCTGGTGGATGTGGTGCAGCAACTCGAGCCGCTCATCGGGTTCGATGAACTGTAGAGTGAAGTTCACGATCACCACCGAGGCGTCTTCGATGCCAACTTGGCGTATGTCGGAACAGTGCACATCGACCGGAACCGGAGATTTGTCCGCTTCCAGGTTCGCCCGGCACTGCTCCACCATGGCGGGGGCGTTGTCGACGGCGACAATGCGGCAGCCATTGACGTGTATCCGTCGGCGCATGGAAAGAGTGGCGGCGCCCAGTGAGCAGCCCAGGTCGTAGAGCGTGCTCCCCGGCTGTGCATAGCGCTCTGCGAACAGGCCGGTGAGGGCGATGACCTCGCCGTACCCGGGGACTGAACGCCGGATCATGTCCGGGAAAACGGACGCCACCCTCTCATCGAAAGTAAAGTCGACGATCATCGCCCGGGGTTCGTCAAAGATGTGGTCGCGCTGTTTTGCCATCTGATAGCCTCGTGATGGGCGCCGCAGAGGCGCCGAGCACGCAGAGGGACACAGGAATAAATGGCCTGTGAATCTGCCTACTGTACCTTCAATAGGGTTCTTGCCAAGGGTTGGAAATAATACCGACCTTTATGTTGGTAAACGTTGCGAACCCCTATGCTTTCCGCGTCTCTGCGGGAAATGCTTTTTGTTTATTTGCGGATCTATAGCCAGTGGACGAGGTAGTAGAGGCGGAAGCCTTCCGAGGAACGGGAGGGGCCAAGGACCTTGGCTGGATGCCTGCCGCTGTCCGGGTCGGCAGAAGTCGCTGCCTCTTCGGCGCTCTCTTTCAGCTCTACGCAATTTTCGGGAAACCGGTTGCGCGAACGCCGCGGGGTATAGATCACGGCGTAGTGTTCCTGTACCAGGTTGGTTTCGGCGTCTCGGGGCAAAGTCGGCATGGTTTTCTCCTGGGGATTCTGGCGGAATCAGTCCGCGCCCGACGAATACGGGCTAGTGAAAAAAAATCGCCGCGAGGCGCGCCTCCTACCGGGAGTGTGCCGCCGCTGTCCTTGGTAGGAGGGCCGCCCCCGGCGCGATATACCTTGATCCCATCGCCGCGAGGCGCGCCTCCTACCGGGAATGTGCCGCCGTTGTCCTTGGTAGGAGGGCCGCCCCGGCGCGATATACCTTGATCCCATCGCCGCGAGGGCGCGCCTCCTACCGGGAGTGTGCCGCCGCTGTCCTTGGTAGGAGGGCCGCCCCCGGCGCGATATACCTTGATCCCATCGCCGCGAGGCGCGCTTCCTGCCGGGAGTGTGCCTCCATTGCCGGCCTATCAGGCCGTTTCCATCTCGCCCTCCATCGAATAGAGTAGCTCGATCTCTTCCGGCCAGATGGTATCGTCAATGGTCTCCAGTACCATCGGTATCTCGTCGAAACGCGGGTCGTTCATGATATAGCGAAAGGCCCCTAGTCCAATCTTGCCCTGGCCGATGGAGTGGTGCCGGTCGATCCGGGAGCCGAGTTCGGGTTTGCTATCGTTGAGGTGCATGCCGCGGAGGTATTTGAAACCCACTAATCGTTCGAATTCACCAAAAGTGGTGTCGCAGGCCTCCGGCGTGCGCAGGTCATAGCCGGCGGTAAAGGTATGGCAGGTATCCAGGCAGATGCCGACGCGGGATTTATCCACGACTTTGTCGATGATGGCAGCCAGGTGTTCGAAGCGATAACCGAGGTTGCTGCCCTGGCCGGCGGTATTCTCGATGACGGCGACAACGTCTCTGGTCCGGTCCAAGGCCCAGTTGATGGAGTCGGCAACAAGACTGAGGCTCTCCTCCTCGGAAATCTTGCGGAGATGGCTGCCGGGGTGAAAATTCAGTAGTGGCAAGCCCAATTGTTCACAGCGCTGTATCTCATCGAGAAACGCATTGCAGGATTTTTTCCGCGCCTCACTCTCGGGGTGGCCGAGATTGATGAGATAACTGTCGTGGGGCAACACGTGCTCCGGGGCGATGCCCACCTCCTTCAGATTGGCCTTGAAGGCGGCAATGGTCTCTTCCGTATAAGGTTTGGCTTGCCACTGGCGCTGGTTCTTGGTGAACAGTGCAAAGGCTTTGGCGCCGATGGTCCGGGCATTGTGCGGCGCCTTATCCACGCCGCCAACGGTCTTGATATGTGCTCCGATGCGTTTCACGAGGTGCTGCTCCCCAAATACGTACTGAAAAGGTTGGTCATTATACCGATTCCATGCTTCGCTGTCCGCGCTGAATCCGGTCCTTCCTGTGCAGCCGTGTGTCCATGAGCCCATCGCCGCGAGGGCGCGCCTCCTACCGGGAGTGTGCCTGCGCTGTTCTCGCTAGGAGGGCCGCCCCCGGCGCGACAACCCGTGACGCCAATCGCCGCGAGGGCGCGCCCCCTACCGGGAGTCTGCCTCCGCTGGTCTTGGTAGGAGGGCCGACCTCGGCGCGATATGCCTTGATCCGATCGCCGCGACGGCGGGTTCCCGGTCCGGCGGTATTGGGAAAAGTTGCACGGTGTCCACGTTTCCCCGATCATTGGTGGTTTAGCCGGTTTTCGCACAAATTGAGACCGGCCGGGCCTTCCAAGCATTCGATCCAGAGAGAACCCATGTCCGTGGACATCCATTCCCATCGTATCCTCATCCTCGACTTCGGCTCCCAGTATACCCAGCTCATCGCCCGCCGAGTGCGCGAGGCCGGGGTCTATTGTGAACTGCACCCGTTCGACATGGAGGAGGAGGCGGTTCGCTCCTTTGCGCCCGATGGGGTCATCCTCTCCGGCGGCCCCGAAACGGTAACCGCAGCAGAAACGCCGCGGGCCCCGCAGGCGGTTTTTGAACTCGGGGTCCCGGTGCTGGGGATCTGCTACGGCATGCAGACCATGGCGGCGCAGCTGGGTGGCACCGTGGAGTCCTCGGATCACCATGAATATGGTTATGCTCAGGTCCGGGCCCGCGGACATACCGCCCTGCTCAAGGATATCGAGGACCACACAAGCCCCGAGGGTTACGGCCTGCTGGATGTCTGGATGAGCCATGGCGATCGGGTCATCGATCTGCCGCCCGGCTTCAAGCCGATGGCCTCTACTGAAAGTGCTCCCGTGGCTGGCATCGCCGATGAAGAGCGGCGCTTCTACGGCCTGCAGTTTCACCCGGAGGTGACGCACACCAAGCAGGGTCAGCGCATTATCAACCGTTTCCTGCACGATATCTGCGGCTGCTCCGCCGACTGGACACCGGGCAATATCATCGAAGACGCCATCGGTTGGGTTCGGGAATCGGTAGGCGATGAGCAGGTCCTGCTGGGCCTTTCCGGCGGGGTCGATTCATCGGTGGTGGCAGCGCTGCTCCACAAGGCCATCGGCGAACAGCTCATCTGCGTGTTCGTGGACAATGGCTTGCTACGTCACGAGGAGGGCGATCAGGTGATGGCCACCTTCGCCGAGCACATGGGTGTGCGGGTGATCCGGGTCGATGCCGAAGAGCGTTTTCTCTCCAGGTTGAAAGGCGTTACCGATCCCGAGCAGAAGCGAAAGATCATCGGTAACACCTTTATCGATGTCTTCGACGAGGAGGCCGGCAAGCTCGAAAGGGTAGGGTGGCTGGCCCAGGGGACCATCTATCCGGACGTCATCGAGTCCGCCGGGGCAAAGAGCGGCAAGGCCCACGTGATCAAATCGCACCACAATGTGGGGGGGCTGCCCGAGGAGATGAATCTCAATCTTCTCGAGCCGTTGCGTGAACTGTTCAAGGACGAAGTGCGCAAGATCGGGGTCGAACTCGGCCTGCCCGCCGACATGGTCTATCGCCATCCCTTTCCCGGACCGGGGCTTGGGGTGCGCATTCTCGGTGAAGTCAAAAAGGAGTACGCGGATATCCTGCGCCTGGCTGACCACATCTTCATCGAAGAGCTGCGCAAGCAGGATCTCTACGACAAGACCTCCCAGGCGTTCTGCGTCTTCCTGCCGGTCAAATCGGTGGGTGTGACCGGCGACGGGCGCCGCTATGAGTACGTGGTGGCCATGCGCGCCGTGGAGACCATCGATTTCATGACCGCCCGTTGGGCGCACCTGCCCTACGACTTCCTCGATCACGTCTCGCGACGTATCGTCAACGAGATTAACGGAATCTCACGGGTAGTCTACGATGTGACCGGCAAGCCTCCGGGCACTATCGAATGGGAGTGACCGCAGTGGCGAGGAAAAAACAGATTGCGAGTCCTCTCGGTAACCACGGGGCGCACGGGGAAGAAACCCGAAACAACCGATTTTACCCCGCACTCCCGTGTACCCCGTGGTCAGTTCTTCATTGATTCGGAGCCGCGACAGCGGCGGGTACGGCTCGCAATGACAACGGTGGGGAACTCGCCGCTCGCCACTAATATCGTAGGATGGGGTGAGTAAAACGAACCCCATCGCTGGCCCGAGTGTATCGCGTTCGGAGTTGCGACTCGGCACGCGCACACGAATCGATGGGGTTCGCAGGCTCACCCTGTCCTACATTCGGTGTAGCCATGTTGAGTTCTTCAGGAAGAGCTTGGGTGGTGCGGCAATCCTGGTTTGAGAGTGAGATTGCTGCTCCTCCTGATGAACTTGCCCCCGCTGTCATTACGAGGAGCCCCGGCGACGAAGTAATCTCCTGCTCCCAAAACCCCAGATTGCCGCGTCGCTGGGGCTCCTCGCAATGACGGCTGAACGTTCGTCACCGATTCGGGGCCGCGTGCGGCGGGTACGGCTCGCAATGACAGCGAGTCGGGAAGTTATAGTGAGGAACCGTTATGGTCCACAATGTGCTTCACACGGCGAGTCCCTCGCCACTAGCCACTAACAGCTACCTCTATGAGTGAAGTTGTCCTTGTTACCGTAGTCGGGCCCGATCGGCCTGGGATTACCGCGGCCCTGACCGGCTGTCTTGCCAATTACAATGTCACGATCCTGGATGTCGGCCAGTCGGTGATCCACGACACCGTGTCGCTCGGGATGTTGATCGAGTTGCCCCGGGACGCAGGAGGCTGCCTGGTATTCAAGGACCTGTTGCTAAAGGCTCATGAACTGGACCTCAATGTTCGCTTCACGCCGGTCAGTGAAGAAGACTATGAACAGTGGGTCGCGGCCCAGGGACAACCGCGACATATCGTCACCCTGTTGGGCCGCCAGATCAGTTCCCTTCACCTGGCCCGGGTGGCAGAGGTGGTGGCACAACACGGCCTCAATATCGACAACATCACCCGCCTGACTGGCCGCATCTCCCTGCGCAGGCCCGATGAGAAACGTATCGCCTCGGTAGAGCTCTCCATCCGGGGCGATGTCCCGGACCTGACGATGCTGCACGTCGATTTCCTGGAGGCCGCCCGGGCATTGGAAATCGACATCGCCATTCAGGAGGACAACATCTATCGTCGTAACCGGCGACTGGTTTGCTTCGATATGGATTCGACGCTGATTCAGGCAGAAGTGATCGACGAACTGGCGCGGGAAGCGGGTGTGGTGGAGCAGGTCGCGGCGATCACCGAGGCCGCCATGGCGGGTGACCTGGACTTTGCCGAGAGCTTTCGAAAGCGGATGGCCCTGCTCGAAGGATTGGATGAATCGGTGCTGCGCGAGATTGCCGAACGCCTGCCCATCACGGAAGGCGCCGAAAGGTTGATTCGCAATCTGAAACGTTTCGGTTACAAGGTCGCCATTCTCTCCGGCGGCTTCACCTTTTTTGCCGAACACCTGAGGCGCAAGCTGGGTATCGATTACGTGTTTGCCAATCCGTTGGATATTCGCCAGGGCAAACTGACCGGGAAAGTGAAAGGTGAAATCATCGATGGCCGTCGCAAGGCCTATCTGCTTCATCAGCTGGCCGCCCAGGAGGGGATCTCATTGGAGCAGGTGATTGCCGTCGGTGACGGCGCCAACGATCTCCCGATGCTCTCCATTGTCGGGCTCGGCATCGCCTTTCATGCCAAGCCGGTGGTCAAGGAGCAGGCCCAGCACGCCATCACCACCCTCGGTCTCGATGCCATTCTCTATCTACTCGGCATGCACGACCGCGATCTGGCCGACACTCGCGACTGACGCCGATACCGATATCCAGTGGTAGGGTGCATTCTTCAAATGTAACTACTCAGCCCCTCCGTCATTCCCTGTCACCCCCGGGCAGGCGGGGGGGGGTAGGCGGGATCCAGAGAACAGAAGCATGGCTCAAAATGGATCCCTGCCTACCCCCCGCCTGCGCGGGGGTGACAGGGGAAGACGGATTTCCTGGGGCCGTGTGCGATCACGCGGGCGAGCAGTTACCTTCAAAATGCACCTTTCGTAATAGCTAACGAAGCTTTCCTTCGATGAATAACACCGAAACTGACGACATCCGGTTCATGGCACAGGCCCTGAACCTTGCTCGCCGTGCGGGAGAGGAGGGGGAGGTGCCGGTTGGTGCCCTCATCGTGCGGGATGGAAACGTAATCGGTGAGGGCTGGAACCGCCCCATTGCGGAGCACGATCCCACCGGTCACGCGGAGATCCGGGCACTGCGGGATGCATCCCGACGGGTGGGCAATTATCGCCTGCCGGGTACTACCCTTTATGTCACCCTGGAGCCTTGCCCGATGTGTGCCGGTGCCATGGTTCACGCGCGCATCGCACGAGTGGTTTTCGGGGCGGCCGATCCCCGCGCCGGTGCGGCAGGTAGCGTCTTTAATCTCCTGCAGAGCGAGTCACTGAATCATCGATCCACCATTACGGCGGGCATTCTGGCGGAAGAATCGAGTGATCTGTTGCGTCGGTTTTTCCGTTCGCGGCGCTGCTGATGCAACATAGTGTACTGTTGCATGCTTGGCGATACTTTCAGAGCCCCCCAAAAACGTCAGGA
>NZ_JAENYR010000044.1 GCF_016841685.1 Thiohalomonas denitrificans | reverse complement strand
GGGGATCCAGTCCCGTGGCCCCTCAGACCTGGCGAAATTCCGTCGTCATCCCCGCGCAGGCGGGGATCCATTTTGAGCCATGCCGCTGCTCTCTGGATTCCCGCCTCCGCGGGAATGACGGGGGAGTGAGCAGTTACCCTTCTCATTGAATAGACCCACTCGGCTCGGGCATCCTGCTTCGCCCTACCGACTGCGTCCATGCAGTCGTATTCGCCTCGAAAGATCGGAAAATCTGTCGCCGGCTTTCCCTCGCTACGATCGGTCAAGTCCGTCAGGCTCCTAGCCCGGATTATTCACCGCAAAGACGCAAAGGACGCAAAGCTTTGATTAAAAATGCATTTTGCATTATCGCCGAGGTTCTGCTGTTTCCGTTGTTTCTCGGTCATGTATGCCGATAAGCAATTGAATTCTTTGCGCTCTTGGCGTCTTCGCCTACAGGGATGTAGGTAAGGGCGTGAGCAGGAGCGGAAGCTTCGCGGTGAGTTCGTGAAGTTTCCGGGCCAGGAAAATGATCCCTCTTTCTTTTACGAGCCGGCGTTAACGCGGCACCGCCAGGTCGTCGCCGCCGGTGGGCGAGCACTTGAGGCCGGGGATTTCACGCGCAATCAGCTCCAGGGCCACCGCCGCGTTGCGCACCCGTTCGCGGATCATCTCATTGTGATAGCCGGGCCCATTCCACGGCGCATAGATCACCTCCTCCGAGGGGCCCGGTTCGATCTTGAAATAACAGGGCGCCGCGATACGCGCGATCTCGGCCGCCTCATAGAAGCGAACGAAGCCGCCCATAGCGTTGACCAGGCAGAGATAGATATCCATGGGGATCTCGATGCTGGTGCGGATGGCCGAGAGCATCGCCAGGCTCAAGTCAGCGAGCGGGTTAAAGGTATCGGCGCCCAGCTGCTGGGCGACACGGGCGCCCGCCGGGTTGGCGTGACCGGCGAAGACCGAGAGCTTGAAGATCACCTCCGCAGGGATGACTCCTTCTTGGCGCAGCTGGTCGGCAAGCCACAGCACCCCTTCATCGGCCACCAAAAAGCCGCGAAAGCCTGCTTCCACACAGCGCTCGATATCCTTGAGCCAGTGACGCACGCCGTCCATGCCGCGAAGACGCATGCCCGAGACCAGGCCTTCGGATGTGGCGATCTGCCGGCCGCCATCCCACCCGCGTCGCGGACCCGGTGTCATCACCACTTCGATTCGCTGCTCCCGCGCCAGTTGGGCGAAATCGTACAATTCCGCCCAGGTCAGGTAGGTGGCGCCGCCAACAGTGGCGATAATGCGATGGATGGGGACCTGCTGCTGCTCCGCTTCGGCGATCAGCGTTTCGAAAGCGGAGACCCGCTCCACGCCGGAGATCTCGATGCGGAACTGGCCGCCGTCGGGAAAGGCGCGGGTGGAGGACGGCAGGTGATGGTTGTCGTGGACGGGCAGTCCCAGCGTTTTGAGCGTCTGTTCGAGATCTTGCATGGTTATCCCCTTACACGGACGGTCTTCAGGATGAGATGGTAAGCTATCCTCCATCATACCGATCATTCGCAATACGTCGATGAGGGGGGTATTTTGCTTACCAGCGCCGATTTGATTGCCGACCCTATTGGCCACTATCCCCGGGCGACAGTGGCCTGTTTCGATCCGACTCGCGGCGAGCTGCCGCGCCGGCAGCTGGACGCGGGGCGCACCATCGCCTTTCTCGAACGCCTGGCGGCGCTGGGCGTCGAAGGCGTGCTCATCGCCTCCTCCACCGGCCAGGGCCACCTGCGCACTGTGGAGGAACTGGAGGCGTGGCTGCGCTGCGCGGCCCGGGCCCGGCTGGGCAACACCGTCCCCATGGCGCTGCTGCGTCCCGAAGACGGTGTAACGGCCAATGCCCGCCTGCTCGACCTGATGGCCGATGCCGGCTACCCGGTCGTCTTCCTGCGTCCCGGCACCAATCTGCCGCCCGCAGCCGACAACACCCGGGTCAGCGAGCAGCTCACACCCCTGGTCGCCGCCGCCACCGAGCGCAATCTGGCTGTCGGCCTCTACAGCATTCCCGACGTCAGCGGTGTACCACTGACTCCCGATTCGGCAGCCCGCCTGGTCGCCGGCCCCGGCGGCGCAAACATCGTCGCAGTCAAGGTCACCGAGGCGGACTACGAGGCCAGCACCGCCCGCTTTCTCGCCCACCCCGAACTGGCCCATCTGAAGATTGTCCAGGGTTGGGACCCGCACATCGGGCGCGCACTACGCGAAGGCCCCGGCTACGACCGACAGGGACGCCAGCGGGCCGGCATCACCTCGGGCCTGATGTCACTGGCCGCATACCAGTATTTGCATCTGCTGGAGGCCGGCAAACGGGGGGAGTGGGACGAGTTGGACCTGGCCCTGGAGGCGGCCACAGTGCTCTTTCGCGCCATGCAGGACGACCCGCAGCATTTCGCCGATTTGCAACGTGGCAAATACATCATGGGTCTCGGCCATCCCGTTACCGGGACGGTCGAGGAAGGACAGGTGGAACGGGTGTTCGCCGCCCTCGAAGGTCTACCCCGCCCCGCCGATCGTCGACGACTCGCCCGCAGCCTCGACCTCATGGGCGACGGGCCGTACCACGCACGCCTAGCCGCCCTGGCGACATGAGCATGGGATGTCGGGTTACGCTGCGCTAACCCGCCCTACGTGTTTTTTTGATCGGTTCGTAGATGCGTGATTTCATGGCGGGGTTGCCGGGGGCATGAGCAATCGTAGGTCGGGTTAGCGAAGCGTAACCCGACGAAAACCGTCACGGGAGGGCTACCGCAACCGATGCAATACCGACGCGCTTTCATGCCCGGCGGCTCCTGGTTCTTCACAGTGGTCACCGAACGGCGACGGCCGATATTGGCATCGTCCGAGGCGGTGGGCGTCCTGCGCGAGGCATTTCGTGTCGTGCGCAACAAGCGACCATTCCGTGTGGACGCGATTGTCGTATTGCCCGATCACATTCACTGCATCTGGACATTACCGCCGGAAAACGCTGACTTCGCGACGCGCTGGCGATTGATAAAGACCTGGTTTACGAAGCACTGCGATCCGGCGCTGAGGGTAAACCAGAATCCGGCGCGAACGAAGAAGGGGGAGCAGGCGCTCTGGCAGCATCGCTACTGGGAACACCTGCTGCGCGACGAGACCGATTTCATCCGGCATGTGGAATACATCCATTACAACCCGGTGAAGCACGGTTACGTGGCATTACCGTTGGCGTGGCCGTTTTCAAGCTTTCGGCGGGACGTGGAGGCGGGTATCTATTCGGCCGATTGGGGAAGTGGGGTCGTTATCGATGAGGGTGTGGGAAGTGAGTGAGGTGGGATGTCGGGTTACGCTGCGCTAACCCGACCTACGACGGACACCTACTTCTGGCCCGTTCACGTAAGTGCTTGTTTTAATGGTGGGCCCACCAAGATTCGAACTTGGAACCAATGGATTATGAGTCCACTGCTCTAACCATTGAGCTATAGGCCCTGCAAACAAATGCGCCCGAAGGGTTTGCCTTCGGGCGCATGGATTATACCCAGCGGTGCGGGTTCAGGTCACCCTCCCTCGGAGTCGAGGAAGCTGCGCAGGGTTTCGGAGCGGCTCGGGTGGCGCAGCTTGCGCAGCGCCTTGGCTTCGATCTGACGGATGCGCTCGCGAGTCACGTCGAACTGCTTTCCGACCTCTTCGAGCGTGTGGTCGGTGTTCATGTCAATACCGAAGCGCATGCGCAGGACCTTGGATTCGCGGGCCGTGAGCCCCTCCAGAACGCCCTGAGTGGCTTCACCGAGGCCGGAGGAGGTGGCGTGGTCCACCGGCGACAGCACATTGCCGTCCTCGATGAAATCGCCCAGGTGCGAATCCTCGTCATCGCCGATGGGCGTCTCCATGGAGATCGGCTCCTTGGCGATTTTCAGGACCTTGCGAACCTTGTCTTCCGGCATTTCCATCCGCTCGGCAAGCTCTTCCGGTGTCGCTTCGCGACCCATCTCCTGCAGCATCTGGCGGGAGATGCGGTTGAGCTTGTTGATGGTCTCGATCATGTGCACCGGGATACGGATGGTGCGGGCCTGATCCGCGATGGAGCGGGTGATGGCCTGCCGGATCCACCAGGTGGCATAGGTCGAAAACTTGTAACCGCGGCGGTATTCGAATTTGTCCACCGCTTTCATGAGGCCAATATTGCCCTCCTGGATCAGGTCCAGGAACTGCAAGCCGCGGTTGGTGTATTTCTTGGCGATGGAGATCACCAGACGCAGGTTGGCCTCCACCATCTCCTTCTTGGCACGGCGCGCCTTGGCCTCACCGATGGACATCTTGCGGTTGATGTCCTTGATTTCGGTGATGGTCATCCGGCACTCTTTTTCGAGCTGCACGAGCCGGTTCTGAGTGCGGCGAATATCTTCGGCGTACTCTTCGAGATGCTTCGCGTACTCCTTGCCGCCCGTCAGGTGCTGATCCAGCCAGTCCGGATTGGTTTCGTTATCCGGGAAGGAGGAGATAAACGCCTTGCGCGGCATCCGCGCATTCCGGACACACAGCTCCATGACCTGACGCTCCTGAGTGCGGATACGGGTCACCAGGTTGCGCAGGGCGTTGACCAGGCGATCCACCAGCTTGGGTGCGAGCTTGACCTCCATGAACGCATCGACCAGCTCCTGGCGAAGCTCCAGAGTCTTCTTGTGGTCCTTTCCGTTCTTCTCGAGGGAGGCTACCAGTTTGTCGCGCAGATCGGCGATGCGCGCCATACGCACACGGACCTCTTCGACATCCAGACCGGTATCTTCTTCGGCCTCTTCGTCATCGGAGGTGGCATCGGCAGCAGCGGGCTTACTCGCCTCTTCGTCTTCATCCGGATCGATCAGGCCGGCGATGACTTCGGCCATGCGGAGGTTACCCTGCTCCACCTGTTCGAATTCACGCAGCAGTCCATTGACTGTTTCCGGGTGACTGGCGAGCGCCTTCAGCATCTGGGCGATGCCCTCTTCGATGCGCTTGGCGATCTTGATCTCACCCTCGCGGGTCAGCAGCTCAACGGCACCCATCTCGCGCATGTACATGCGCACCGGATCGGTGGTGCGGCCGAATTCGGCATCCACTGCTGCGAGAGCGGCGGCAGCCTCTTCTGCGGCATCCTCGTCCGTATTCACGGCATCGCCGGCGATCAACAGACTATCGGCATCCGGCGCCTGCTCATGCACCGTGATCCCCATGTCATTGATCATGCTGATGACGTCCTCGATCTGTTCGGGATCGACGATGTCGTTCGGCAGGTGATCGTTGACCTCCGCATAGGTCAGGTAGCCTTGCTCCTTGCCTTTGGCAATCAGGAGCTTAAGCTGAGACTGCTGTTCTTGATCCATCATCGCGTCACTCGCTGGTTGAATCGTGTTGGAGTGGGCCGTACACAAAAACGCAATATTATAGACTATAGACGCTCTACTTGGATCCGCCAGTGGATTTACCGAGTTCTATTCGGCTGTTAGCGATGAGTCTTAAAGTCGTTCACGGCGTTTTGCTTGTAAGCAATTGTTGCAATTCTATTTTCTCCGCACCGGTTAACTCCCGGAACGGCTTTCGAGTCAATTCGTCACGGCGGAACTCGACCCGGTATTGGTCGATTCGCTCTAACGTTTCCTCAAATTCGCACTGCAGCGCCTCTGCATCATCAAGGGGCAGTTCACGCGCTGCAAGCTTCGCCAGATGCGGCCCTTCGGACCGCTCGCGCCAATGTTCGATCAGGGCGCCGGTTGTTAGATGCGGCCTGGATTGCACCAGTTCAAGCATTTCGCCCAACAAAGCGGCGCCCGGAAGCGGAAGTCCGGCAAAACGGGTGGACCTCCCCGCATGAGCGGCAAGTCCGGGCTGCTGAAGCAGCAGCGAAATCGCATGGCGTACCGGCGACGTGGCACGGTCGTCCCGCATTTTCGCAGGTCGCCTTCGCGAACCCGCTGCGGAGCGACCCCTGGGAGTCCCGAAGCCCAATAGTTCGCTCACCTCGGCCACGCCCATTCTCGCTCGCGACGCGAGGTTTTCTGCCAGTGCCGTGCGGTAAGCTCCTACGGGGACTTTTGACAACAGCGGCCTTGCAAGTTCCACTAGTCGGGCAGGGCCATCGATTTGGCTCAGATCGGCCCGTCCGCTTAGCTGGTCCACCACGAAATCGGCCAGCGGCTGGGCTCGTTCGACCCGCCCTTCAAATCCTTCCCGGCCGATTTCCCGAATCAGCGTGTCGGGATCCTCGCCTTCGGGGAGGAACATGAACTTCACCTGGCGACCTTCGCCGATCAGCGACAGAACGTGTTCCAGTCCCCGCCAGGCGGCATCGCGCCCCGCGCGGTCGCCGTCAAAACAGAACACCACCTCGGAGGTGGCGCGGAACATCAGCTGCAGGTGGTCAGGCGTTACCGATGTACCGAGGGTGGCCACGGCGTAACGGACCCCAAATTGGGCCAGCGACACCACGTCCATGTAGCCTTCCACCACCAACAAGCGCTGCAACTGCCTGAGCGCCTGCCGCGCCTCCCACAACCCATATAACTCTCGACCCTTATGAAAGACAGGGGTTTCCGGTGAATTGAGATATTTGGGTGTCCCATCACCCAAAACCCGCCCGCCGAAGCCGATCACCCGCCCCCGGCGGTCGCGAATCGGGAACATCACCCGCTCCCGGAAACGGTCGTAGCGGCGCCCTCCATCGTTCTCAATCGAGAGACCGGCAGATACCAGATCGGCTGGGCGGGCACTGCTCAGCGCCTTTCCGACATTGTGCCAGCCGGGCGGTGCGAAACCGATACCGAATTCCGCGGCAA
Organism: Thiohalomonas denitrificans; assembly: GCF_016841685.1. Classification (GTDB taxonomy): domain Bacteria; phylum Pseudomonadota; class Gammaproteobacteria; order Thiohalomonadales; family Thiohalomonadaceae; genus Thiohalomonas; species Thiohalomonas denitrificans_A. The sequence goes on along the minus strand of NZ_JAENYR010000044.1, from coordinate 25,229 downwards.
TCTCGCCGGAGAGACCCCGTCCCTTCAGGTATTCGACCGCCTGTGCCGCCTGGGGGTGAACCCGAAGCTGTTTCCGATAGAAGCGATCAGCCTGTTCGAGAAGCCGGTAGAGCTCTCCCGTATTGCTTTCTTCGACCGGCCAGGCCCCCTTCTGGCCCCCTTCACGCGGAACCGTGAGCCCGTTCGCTGAAGCCAGATCCTCGACGGCCTCCACGAACGACAGGTGCTCGAACTCCATCAAAAAGCCGATTGCGGTGCCGTGAGCACCGCAGCCAAAGCAATAGTAGAACTGCTTACTCGGGCTAACTGTGAAAGAGGGAGTTTTTTCCTGGTGGAAGGGACAGCAGGCCTTATATTCGCGGCCGGCCTTTTTCAGGGGCACACGGCTATCGATCACGTCGATAATGTCAACGCGACTGGTTAAGTCATCGATAAACGTCTGCGGGATCTTGCCAGCCACATGCCCCTCGGGTTCGACGGCCACTTTCAGTCGCCCGACAGACCAGGAGCCTGTCCGGGAATAGTAACGGGCTCCAAAATGTAGGTTGGCGCTGAGGAACGAAGCCCAACAAAATCAGCGTTGGGGTTCGCATAACTCACCCCAACCTACAAAAAATGATGTTCTCGGACAGGCTCCTAGGAAAGCTTGGCCTTGACCTTGGCGCTGAGTGCGCCCATGTCGGCGCGCCCCTGCACCTTTGGTTTCAGGGCGCCCATCACCTTGCCCATGTCCTTCATGGACACGGCGGCGGAGTCGGCGACGGCCTGATCAATCAGGCCATCCAGTTCCGCCTCCGACAACGGTGCCGGCATGAATTCCTGAATGACCGAAAGCTCCGCCTCTTCTTTGGCGGCCAGCTCCTCGCGTCCGGCATCCCGGTACTGGGTGATGGAGTCGTGACGCTGCTTGACCATCTTGTCCAGTACGGCCAGGACGTCGGCGTCATCAAGCTCGATACGTTCATCGATTTCACGCTGCTTGATGGCGGCCAGGATAAGACGCACGGTTGTGAGGCGCTCTTTATCCTTGGACCGCATTGCGGCCTTCATTTCGTCCTGGAGACGCTGTTTAAGGTTCTCGGCCATGGTTTAGCGGTTCCGAGACGAATCAGTACAGACGCTTCATGCGAGACTGTTCGCGCGACAGCTTCTTCTGCTGGCGCTTGACGGCAGCGGCCTTCTTGCGTTTACGGATTGCGGTCGGCTTTTCATAGGCCTGACGGCGGCGCACTTCGGACAAGACACCGGCCTTTTCGCAGCTACGCTTGAAGCGACGCAGCGCCACGTCGAACGGCTCGTTCTCTCTTACACGTACGGAAGGCATATGTACTTCTTCACCTCGTAGAAGAATTTGACACAAACTTTACCCGGAGTCGGGGGAACACGGAAGTTTAATGGCCCAATAGCCAGAATGCAAAACTTCTTGTCCTCAGCATCCGGTAACGCGAAAATGGGCGGATGCGTGTACTGGGAATCGAGACCTCCTGCGACGAGACCGGCGTCGCCCTTTACGACACCGAACAGGGCCTGCTTGGACACGTCCTGCACAGCCAGGTGCCGATGCATGCCGAATACGGTGGCGTGGTGCCTGAGTTGGCCTCCCGCGACCATGTGCGGAAGGTAGTACCACTGGCGCGGAAGCTCCTGGCCGACAGCGGGGTCACCCTCGACAGTATCGACGGCGTGGCCTACACCGCCGGGCCGGGTCTGGTCGGTGCACTGCTGGTCGGAGCGGCAGTAGGGCGCAGCTTGGCCTTTGCCCTTGGAGTTCCGGCGGTGGCCGTCAACCATATGGAGGGGCACCTGCTGGCCCCCATGCTCGAGAGCGATCCGCCCGAATTCCCCTTCGTGGCGCTGCTGGTTTCGGGCGGACACACCCAGCTGGTACAGGTGGAGGGGGTCGGCCGCTACCGTATGCTGGGCCAATCCCTGGACGATGCCGCCGGCGAGGCCTTCGACAAGACCGCCAAACTGATCGGGCTGGGTTATCCGGGTGGCCCGGCCCTGGCCCGTGCGGCGGAGAGGGGCGATGTTTCGCGCTTTCGCTTTCCCCGCCCGATGACCGATCGGCCGGGGCTCGACTTCAGTTTTTCGGGGCTGAAGACCTTTGCCCTGAACACCATCCACCAGCACCGGGACGACCCCAACGCGGGAGCCGACGTAGCCGCAGCCTTCCAGCTGGCCGTGGTGGAGACGCTCGCGATCAAATGCCGCCGGGCACTGCAACAGACCGGACTGACACGGCTGGTGGTCGCCGGCGGAGTCAGTGCCAACGTCCACCTGCGAGAGCGCCTCGAGCGCCTGGCGGAAGATCAGGGTGGTCGTGTCTACTATCCGAGACCGGAACTGTGTACGGACAACGGCGCCATGATCGCGTACGCCGGTGCCCTGCGACTGCAGGCCGGCCAGCACGAACCCCTCTCCTTCACCGCCCGCCCGCGCTGGCCGATGGACGAACTCTCTCCCCTCTGAGCACAGGGTAAACGCATACTCACATTTTGGTGCCGGCGAGCGAACTAAGTCCTTGATAGCCGGTACGTGTGAATACGACCTACCGGGATGTAGGAAGTGAAGATTATGCAGGAGCAATCATCTTCCATCCGTGTACGCTCGACGGCACCATCAGCGCCATGTCATCCAGTTTGGGATCATGCGTCAGCGCCACAGCAGCGGCATCTGTGAATCGACATCGATTTGCTGCTCGCGTCCATTCACGGTGACGGTGATCATGGTGTCTCCCTGATATACGGAATAATATGTTGGTTTAGTTATTCCAATAGCTTAGCCGGTGCTTCAAGCCGGCATGGGCACCACCGATTCCCGTCATAACGCGCCGTTAAACGCTGTTTTTGATTTTCACCTCGGAAGCCGGGCGGTGCGAAGTTCGCCCAAGGGCGAAAAAAGGGCGAATTTCGGGTTCAAAAACAGCTCGCGGGATCCACGATTCGTGCCACGCTTAGGAAAAGTCCCGAGGGGAGGATTTGCCATGAAAAGACTTTTACTCTTGGCGGCAGTACTGACGCTTGGCGCCTGCGCGACCCAGGTGCCGGAGCGCATCCAGACTGCACCGGCCGGTAACCCTCCGGTTGCGGAAGTTCGGAGCAATCCGGAGCGCTTCGAGGGTAGCCGGGTACGTTGGGGCGGCACCATTGCCAACGTACAGAACCGGGCCGATGAAACCCTAATCCAGATCGTCGCACGGGATCTGACCGACGCAGGAAAACCGAAAGAGGAGGATCGCAGCAGCGGCCGCTTTATCGCCCGCATCGACGGCTTCGTGGATCCGGCGGTCTACACCCAGGGGCGGCGCCTGACGGTCACCGGGGAGATCGTCGGTTCCCGCGTGGAGCCGGTGGGGGAGTACGAATACCGCTTCCCGGTGGTTGAAGTCGAGGCCTCCTATCTGTGGCCGCGGGAAACCGAAAGCGTCCGCCGCCCGTATTACTATGATCCGTTTTGGGATCCGTTCTGGTATGACCCCTGGTACCCATACCGGCCCTTCGGATACCGGCCGTACTACTGGTGATTACGATGAAGAGCCTCGTTTTGCTGATCCCGGCCCTGCTGCTGTTCGCCTGTGCAACGGCGCCTGAACTCGATACAGCCGGCGCGCAGACGAGCCTGACGCCTGGGGAAGCCGTTCAGGAGTTTGGTGCCTTCAAAGGCGAGAAAGTGGTTTGGGGCGGTCGGATCGTCGGCGGAACCAATCTGGATGAAGCCACCCGCCTGGAAATCCTTGCCTATCCCCTGGACTCCAGCAACCGCCCCGATACCGAGCGCCGACCGATCGGGCGATTCCTGGTACGCCAGGAAGGCTATCTGGAACTTTCGGATTACGCACCGGGACGAGCGATAACGGTGGTGGGCCAACTGACCGACACCCGCGAAGGGCGTGTCGGTCAGGCGCCCTATCACTATCCCGTTATTCGCCCGTCCCAGATGCATCTGTGGCGCCCGGAAGCGAGAGGCACATCCGGACCATCGGTGCACTTCGGCATCGGGGTGATTTTAGGAAACTGACGGCTGACCGACGCCCAGTCGGGTCTCGGCTATGGAGGGTAACGGTACCCCTTCCAGCTCTCCCTGCAGTCGCAAGGCGCTGTAGAGGATGACGCTGGCGCCGAGCATCTCGCAAAACTCTTCCACCGAGACCGCCAGGGCATAGGTCATCGAACCGGGAGCCGTGATGAATTCATAGGTGATGATTTCGACCCCGACAGCACCGGCCAGCACAATGGCGACACCGGCGGCAAACAGCGCGAACAGACGGGGAAATAGTGCCCGGATGGTGCGAACCTGCTTCCGGGCGATGAACAGCGCGGTGATGCCAAGGGCACCGTAGATGGGAACCCAGAGCCCGTGATCGCCGGAAAAGCGCGGGAGCCATGTCACTTTTTCGAAGGCGACGCTCACCGATTCATGCAGGCCGGTACTCTCATCGAGCGAAAAAAACAGGAATCCCAGGCCGGCATACAGAAACATAGTGGTAACCGGGCCTTCACCCCCACGTACCAGTCTTTGGCGATACCAGATGTAGCCGAAAACGCCGCCGATTGCCGCCAGCTGCAAGGAGGAAAACCAGGTGGGGATGTTCATCTCGCCATTAAGATCGACCAGGCGGCGGATAATCCAGACGGGATCCCCCAGATACCAGCCCAGCGCCCGGTCACCCCAGTGGGCGGCGACCAGCAGAATCTCGAACAGCAGCAGGAATAAAAAGATTTGAGCAGGCGCACCCCGGTTTCCCATCCGCATCTCCCGTTCTTTTCTGTTCCGGACTGTTTTGAATAGGCTGCCTAACTCCATTAAGGCTAGCGTGATGGAGAGCGGATGCAATGCTCCGGGTAGAACGTATGAGGCCCAACAGCCCGCGCCCCAACCAGCCGGCGCTTGATGATAGCGTTATGGAAGGCCGCCCCTGCAAACCGGGCGGCTCGCAGGAACGGCTTTGTGGCCAACTCTCGCGGGGATCAGTCGATGACTTCCCAGGTGCCGTCGTCCCGTTTGCAGGCCGTACCGCTAGCCGTCTGCGGCTCACCCTCGATGCTGACGGTGGTGGTGTATCGCCGGCACACCCGACCGTCGCGCTCGAACGTATCGGTCGGGTTCACGGTGTACTGGTCGCCAGTTTCGCGATCCGTCCAGGAGACGGTTTGATTGTTTTCCAATGCCTGCGCCGCTTGCTCTTCATCCCGGGCGTCAAGACGTCGACCGACTTCCCGGCCAAGTACTGCACCGAGCACACCACCCACCACGGTGCCCGCAGTCCCATCACCCACCTCACTACCGATAACGCCGCCGAGTACAGCACCGGCGCCAGTGCCGATCGTTTCTTTGGTCGGCTCCTGAGCGCAGGCGACCAGGAGAAAGACAGCGGCTATAACCGTAAAAATCGACATTCGAACCATGATTGCGTCCTCCCTGAACCGTTGTGCGAGAGTTTAGTCAGCAATCCGGCCAAGGATCGCCTTTTGCGTCGGTTCGTAGCTCTGTGCGGAGGGATGACCTTGCCTGGAACCGAGTGCTCCGGGAGCGCTATGGGAATCGATCGAAGGAGATGAAACGACATGAGCACGGGCATTTTCTGGTTTCGGCGCGATCTGCGTCTGGCGGACAATCCCCTGTTGGCGAAGGCGGCTAACGAGTGCGACCAACTGTTGCCGCTGTATGTCGACGACCCGGGAGAAGGGACTGAATGGGCGGAAGGTGCAGCCTCGCGATGGTGGCTGCAACGCAGCCTGATGAATCTCGATCGTGAGCTGAACCGACGCGGGACGCGGCTGAGTGTTCGCCGTGGGAGGCCAAGTGAGGTTCTCCGCAACCTGGTGCGGACCCTGGGCGTTGAACGGGTTTATTGGAACTGTCGCTATGAACCGCAGGCACTGGCTACAGAACGCGATACCTTGGCGGCACTACGGCTGCTTGGCTGCCGGGCGGAATCAGGACGGACAAGTCTGCTGACGATCCCCGAGTCATCAGGCAAACCCGACGGAACACCCTACCGGGTTTTCACCGCTTTCTGGCGAGCTCGACAAAGGGCAGGTCTCGATCTCGATGTCCGACCCGCTCCCGCCCGTCTGCCGCCGCCTCCCCATCTGCCAGAAGCAGCCATCAACCTGCCGCTGGCCGGCCAGTGGTCGGACAGGTTTTCGGCCCATTGGGAGCCCGGAGAGAGAGCCGCCGAACGCCGACTGCAGCAGTTCATCAACAATGGGCTCGGGGCGTATCCGGGCTGCCGCGATGTACCCGCACGGGCGGGTACATCGCGCCTGTCACCTCACCTGCACTTCGGCGAGATCGGGCCCCGGCAAATCGTAGCTGCGGTTCAAGCGTGGGCTGCAGAGAGCGGCCAGGAAACAGCAGCGGAAAGCTTCCTACGTCAACTGGGTTGGCGTGAATTCGCCCATCACCTGCTCTATCACTTCCCGCAGACACCGAATCGTCCTCTGGACTTGCGCTTCGAACGATTCCGATGGGAGCCCGACTATCGGAAGTCACTGACCGCCTGGCGACGAGCCGAAACGGGTTTTCCCATCATCGACGCCGGTCTGCGGGAACTCTGGGAAACAGGCTGGATGCACAACCGGGTACGATTGATCACGGCATCCTTTCTGACCAAAAATCTGCTGGTGCCCTGGCAAGAAGGAGCGCACTGGTTCTGGGAAACACTGCTGGATGCGGACCTTGCCAACAATACCCTGGGCTGGCAGTGGGTCGCCGGCTGCGGTGCGGATGCCGCGCCCTGGTTTCGCATCTTCAATCCGGTAGTCCAGGCAGAACGGTTTGATCCGGAAGGTAATTATGTGCGGGCCTGGCTGCCCGCCCTGCGCAAGCTGGAGGGCAAAAGCGCCCACCAGCCCTGGAAGGAAGGCTGCCCCCCGACTGACTACCCTCCACCGATGGTCGACCTCAAAGCCACTCGTGAACGGGCCTTGCTGCGATTTCGCACACTCCCGAAACGGGAGGGACGGCGTTGACGAAGCAACGTCGGCGATTTTTCTTTGTCGCCCTGAATCCCCCCTTCGCCGTAAATTCGGCTAGCCTGAAAAGCAGAACCCAAACCTGAAAGCGAGCCATGGCCGAGCAGGAACTGGCTGAACTGGTGGACCTGGCCGACGCAGTCGAAGCGCGCCTGACCAAAGCCGAGGCGTTGTTGATGGTACTTCGCAGTACCTCGACAAGCACCATCAACGACAACGTCCTGCACGACTACATCCGTACCGTACAGGACCTGATCGAGGAAGCGAGAACACACCAGAACCGCTTATGGCGAGAGGCGATGAACCGCCTGCAGACGCCCCCGCGGCCCAGAACCCGCAAGTGATAAAAACAACCAGCCGACACCCTATGCGCCATCCCTGGCAGCGCCGATACGAAAGACGCATCGATCACGTTATCGATTGCGCACTGGATATGCCGTCCCGTGAAAATCTGGATGTACTACTCGCCAGCGCCGGACGACAACCCGCCCGATTACCCGAACGCATCCGCCGTCGTGCGGCACACCTCGTCCGCAATGCGCCTGCGCAGACCGACGCGATCCTTCGCTCCCGTGACCGGCTTCTACAAAAGATCGAGCCGTTTATTTTTCCGACTTGAACTAGCCTTCACAAGAAGGTTGGCCATAAGGGCCGGACATTCAACAGGGAGAGGCTTGAAGATGCAGACCTACGTAATGATGACGCGACTCAACCACAGCACTCTCGATGCGCCGGAAAACCTGGAGAGCCTCGAACACCAGGTCAAGGAACGTATTCAGGATTCACTCGGTACCGATGGTCTCGAATGGGTAGCCAGCTATGCCGTGGGCGGCCCTTACGACTACATAGACGTGTTCCGGGCGAAAGACAATGACGCAGCCATCAAGGTATCAACCATCGTGCGCACATTCGGCCACGCGCAGAGCGAAGTCTGGCCCGCTACCGACTGGGGACACTTCAAAGAGATGACCCGCAACTTGCCCGGGGGACAGGCGTAGCCGGTTTCCCGGAACGCTGCTTGTTCCGGGGTAGACGCATACTCACAAGCTTGTGCGTGGCGAGCGAAGCAAGTGCTCGCTTCAAGATATGCGGTTGCCCTGCTGCTTGTTCAGGGCGGCTAGTGCTCCGTGCGGGAAATAGTGTAATACTCAGCTGGTCTCACAAGCGCCTTCGGCGAGGCGCAGTAGCACAGGACTGGCCGTATCAATTCAAGCGAATGCAACGCAGCCTAGGAGCCTGTCTAAAAATAGACTGGCCTACTGCGGCCGCTATTCTCGGACAGGCTCCCAGGGGGCTTGTGAGCCGGCCCGAAGGGAGCCCCGCTAATGGGCCAATCCCGCGTTGCGCTGCTTGGAAAGGGCGTGCCATTCCCTGCGCAGCCCGCCTGGCCTTGGCCCATTAGCGGGGCTCTGAGTGCAACACTATTTCCCGCATGGACCACTAGCTATCGAATGTTAAAGGAGATAGGCTGAAACAGTAAGCAATTGGCCATGCCGGGTGTGTTCAGACACGGCCTGGAGAGAATTGACGCTGACTACGCGCCGGCTGTACGGCCATAATGTATGGAGGTGTTTATGAATAAGAACATCTTCGTTATCGGGCTTGATGATTTCCATCTGAAAGAGATGCGTCAAGTACGCCATGCCGAGGATTACACCTTTCACTGCCTGCTCACCACGGAAGAGGCGATCTCGGTAGAGCGATTCCCCTTTGATCAAATGCTGGAAATGGCCGAATCGCGGCTGAAGAGATTTTCCGGCCGCATCGACGCTATCATCGAACACTGGGACTTCCCGTCCAGTACCCTGCTTCCGATCCTCTGTGGACGTTTCGGTCTGCCTTCGCCTTCAATGGAAGCGATCCTCAAGTGCGAGCACAAGTATTGGTCAAGACTGGAACAGCAACGGATACTACCGGAATTCACACCGCATTTTGCAGCCCTCGACCCCTTCGATGATCGGGCGCTGGAAAAACTGGATCTGCCCTTTCCGTTCTGGCTCAAGCCGATCAAGTCTTTCTCGTCCTACCTGGGGTTCCGTATCGACAACGAGGATGATTTCCGGCATGCCATCAAACAGACGCGCCAGGGAATCCGTCGCGTCGGCGATGCGTTCAATGATGTACTGAAGTATGCCGAGCTACCTCCGGAGATCGCCGAAGTGGGCGGCAACCACTGTATCGCCGAGGCGATCGCCTCCGGCCTGCAGTGCGGGGTGGAGGGCTACACCTTCGAGGGTAAGCCCAGCGTTCACGGTCTCATCGACACCGTGAAAGACGCGCGCCGCTGGAGTTTTACCCGTTACGAGTATCCCTCCGTCTGGCCGGAACCTGTGCAGCAACGGATCATCGAGGCCTCCAAGCGCCTGATGGCGCATATCGGCTACGACAACGGCGCCTGGTGCGTGGAGTTCTTCTGGCACGAGGACACCGATGAACTGGCGATCGTCGAGATCAACCCGCGCATCTCCCAGTCCCATTCCGACCAGTTCATCAAGGTGGAAGGGGCCTCCAACCATCAGGTAATCATCGACGTTGCAATGGGTAGGGAACCGGAGTTCTGTCTCAATGCCGGCAAGTACCAATCGGCCGCAAAGTTTTTACTTCGCAAATACCACAACACCGTGGTCACTCGTGTTCCCAGCGAAAAGGAGATCGCCGCCGTGCAGGCGACCTTCGAGGACAGCCTTGTCATCCTGCTGGTCCGGGAGGGGATGTCACTGTCGGAGCTATCCAACCAGGACAGCTACAGCTTCGAGATCGCCAATATCTATCTCGGGGCACAAAGCCAGCGCGAGCTGGTCGACAAGTACCGCGAGTTATCCAGGGAATTGCACTTCGAGTTCGCCGACGGGACGCCGGTGGAGGATATTCAGTTCGAGTGGGTAAAGTACTGACGGAGGATAACCGTGCGCGTGATCAGCGAGTTTCCCCATGCCGTGCGCGAGATCGAGCACACGCTAATCCCGATGTCCGACGGCGCCCGACTGGCTGCCAGGATCTGGATGCCTGAAGGGGCTGAAGAAGACCCGATACCCGCCATCTTCGAGTACATCCCTTACCGCAAGCGGGACCTGGTCCGATCCCGGGATTCCATGACCCATGCCTGGTTCGCGGGGTACGGCTATGCCTGCGTACGGGTGGATCTGCGCGGCTCGGGGGAATCCGACGGGGCGCTGGCCGACCAGTACCGGCAGCAGGAGATGGATGACGGCATCGAGGTGATTCGCTGGATCGCCGAACAGCCCTGGTGCAATGGCCGGGTGGGAATGATGGGTATTTCCTGGGGCGGCTTCAATAGCCTGCAGATTGCCGCCATGAGGCCGCCGGAACTCAAAGCCATCATCACCGCCAGCTCCACCGACGACCTCTACCGCGACAACATGCACTACATGGGTGGTTGCCTGCTTTCGGACAATCTCTCCGAGGCCACCACCATGTTTTCGATCAATACCTGCCCGCCCGATCCAGAGCTGGTGGGCGAACGGTGGCGTGAAATGTGGCTTGAGCGGCTTGAGGGCAGCGGCCACTGGCTCGACATCTGGCTGCGCCACCAGCGCCGCGACGAGTACTGGAAACACGGTTCGGTGGCGGAGGACTACTCGGCTATCCGCTGCCCCGTGATGGCAGTCGGCGGGTGGGCAGACGGCTACACCAACGCGATATTTCGGCTGCTGAAGCATCTTCAGGTGCCGCGCCTTGGACTGGTGGGGCCGTGGGGGCACAAGTATCCCCACCTGGGCGCACCCGGACCGGCCATCGGTTTCCTGCAAGAGGCACTGCGCTGGTGGGATCACTGGCTGAAAGACGAGGAGACCGGGATCATGGAGGAGTCGATGCTGCGTGCCTACATGCTCGACTCCGTTGCGCCCTCGACCCGGTACAAACACCGCCCCGGTCGCTGGGTGGAGGAGCCCTCCTGGCCCTCACCGAACATCGATACCTGGCGGCTGCCCCTGGCCCCCGGCCGCCTCGCCTTGAGCGATGAGCAGCGACGCCGGGGCGATGCCATCCAGACGATCCAGTCGCCATTGAGCGTCGGCCTGTTTGCCGGTAAGTGGTGCTCCTATACCGCCGCACCGGATCTGCCTCACGATCAGCGCGAGGAAGATGGCGGTGCTCTCATTTTCCAAACCGCGCCGCTGGAGGAGAGGGTAGAGTTACTGGGTTCCCCCACGGTGGCACTCGAGGTGGAGTCCAGTCGACCGGTCGCTATGGTGGCGGTACGCCTGTCGGATGTGGCGCCGGACGGAAAGGCGACGCGTATCACCTACGGGCTGCTCAACCTCACCCATCGCAACGGCCATGCCGAACCCGAGGCGCTGGAGCCTGGCCAGCGGTATCCGGTAACCGTAGAGCTCAACTACATCGCACAGGTGTTCCCGAGGGGTCACCGTATCCGCCTGTCGATCTCCACTTCCTATTGGCCTCTGGCCTGGCCGCCGCCCCAGGCGGCGCGCCTGACCATCCACTGTGGGCCCAGCTCCCTGTGCCTGCCCATACGCCGACCGCGGAAAGAGGATGGCCGGGTGACTTTTCCTCCCGCCGAAATCGCACCACCGGCGCACACCCGGCAACTGGAACCCAAACACCACAACTGGCTGGTCCACCGCGACCTCGCCGCAGACGTCTCGACCCTGGAAGTCATCAAGGACGAGGGAAGGTTCTGGATTGAAGCCATCGACCTCACGGTAGGGGCCGGAACCTGGGATTGGTATACCTACCGAGATGGCGATTTCGGATCGCCGAGGGGCGAGACCCGTACCGAGCGTTTCTTTGGCCGGGGCGACTGGTCGGTGCGAACCACGACTCGCACCGTACTCACGGCGGACACGACTCATTTTCATATTCACGCTGAACTGGACGCCTTCGAGGGCGACAAAAGGGTCTACTCGAAGAATTGGGACCGCCGCATCCCGAGGGATTTGGTCTGAACCCACGGGCAGCAGCAAAGGATGCCGGCTTGAAGGCGTAACAGGCCGTTAAACAAACTCCCTCTCCCCGAGAGAGAGGACTGGGTTGAGGCGGCTAAATAAAGGTTACTAATCCCCCCCTCATCGTCACCTTCTCCCTCAGGGAGAAGGGACAAAAACCTTTTTCAACAGCCTGTTAAGCGGCCACTTTCAATTACCGGGCGTTTCGCCATCGGCAGCACCCGTCGCCTCCCCGGCCATCGACTGCAACAGACGTCTCAACTCACGCAGCTGTCGCGCGGCCTCTTCGAAACGGCCCTGGCCCTGCAGCTGCAGATATCGCTCGAACACTTGGCCGGCCCGGGCCGCGCGCTCCGCGAGTTCACCGCCCGGTGCGGCACCAGGCACATCACGTACGCCGCCTTTAAACAGCCCCTCCAGGGCCTCTTCGAAGCTCTCGGCATAGCTGAGCGTATCACCGTGCATCAGGGTCACCAGCCGCAACTCAGGATAGGCGGCTGTCTCCGCCTGAAGATAGATGGGCTCGACGTAGAGCAGGGTCTGATCGATCGGGATCGCCAGCACGTTGCCCCGGATCACCCGGGAGCCGCGCTGATCCCAGAGCGTCAACTGTCCGGAGAGCTGCGGGTCCTGGTCGATCTTGGTTTCCACCTGCTGGGGCCCCAGCACCCGCGTCTCCTTGGGAAACTGATAGGCGATGAAACGTCCGTAGTCCTTACCATCCGACAAGCCGGCGATCCAGCCGATCATGACCTGGCGATTTTTCGGGGTAAACGGCAGGATGAGGACAAACTCCTTCCTGTCACTACCCGGACGTTTCCACATAATGTAATAGGGCTCTACCGGCTGGACATTGCCGTAGTATTTCTCCGTCGCCCTGACCCAGAGGTCTTCCTGGTTATAGAACACTTCGGGATCTTCCATGTGGTACTTGGCATAGACCAGCCCCTGGGTCAGCAGGAATCCCTCCGGGTAACGCACGTGCGCACGAACGGAATCCGGCATCTCCGTTCCCGGCTTGAACAGATCGGGGAAAGCTCGCCACCAGGCATTGATCAACGGGTCGTCTTCTTCGAACACGTACAGGTCGGCGCTCCCGTCATAGGCATCCACCACTGCCTTTACCGAGTTGCGAACGTAGTTCGCCCCTGACAGGTAACCGGCCACCGAGCCGGAGAGTTGTCCCGTGCGGTCCCGGACCTGGATGAATTCACGTGAGGAAAACACTTCGCTATAGGGGTAAAAGGAGGAGCGGGTATAGGCGTCGACGATCCATTTCAGCCGCCCATCGATAATCGTCACGTAGGGGTCGGCATCGTACTTGAGAAACGGCGCCAGGGTGTTCAGCCGGTCAGTGATTTGGCGATGGAACATCATCCGGCTGTCCGGCCGTGGGTAGGTGGACAGCAGCAGCCGCGTACCGTCGAACATCCAGCCGAAGACAAACTTCCGCCAGAGGTTGCGCATGGCGACCCCGCCCTCTCCGGGGTATTGGATGTAGACATTCTGCTCACCGCTCGGGTAATCGAACTCCCGCTCTTTACTGTTGGCCACAGCCGGATCGGTGGTCAGTTCACCGTAATAGATCTGTGGATCTTCGATCTGGAGTTTGGGGTGGACGGACTGCGGCGGAATATCCTTGACCAGCATGCGGGGCAACCCGCTGGGGGTGAATTCACTCACCGGTGTCATCACCGCCCCGTAACCGTGGGTGTATTTGAAACGGCGATTGACGAACGTCTGGCTCTGCGCCGGCAGGTTGCCGAGTTCCAACTCCCGTGCGGAAATCATCACCTGCCGATAGTCGTCGCCAAGCTGGTAACGATCAATATCGACATCTTCGAACTGGTAATAGAGGCGGATTTCCTGGAACTGCCTGAATACCGAATCCAGCGCCCGCGGATCCCACAGACGCACTTCGGACAGAACCCCCTCGTTATCTTCGGCTTGCGAGCGGGTGAATTGGTCCCCGACCGAAAAGGCCTTTTGCTCCACCTTTTCCAGATCGAAGCCGCGACGGGTAAAGGCGATGTTGTTGGCGATATAGGGGCGCTCGAAGGTGATCTCGTTGGGTTCCACAACGAGCCACTGTATGAGCCGCGGGGTCGCTCCGAGGAGCAGGATCCAGACGGCGCCGATCCCGATCCAGGCAATGCCGCCGGCGACCAGATGCGGCGAGCGGCTGCGATCCAATGGCGCCACCCGACGTCGGAAAACGGAAAACAGCGGCAGTGCCGCCAGCAACGGGGTAATGACGGCCATCAGTAGGTAAGCGGGCCGGCGAATGTGCTCGTCCGTCCAGCCTGGACCGTTCACCACACCCCAGTCCGAAAAGAGCAGATGGAACAGATCGAGAATGTGGCCAAAAGCCAGCAGGAATGCCAGCCCGAAGGCGAGGACCAGAGCACGCCCCCAGTCCGGCCGACCCCGCTCGGCCTGCTGCCAGAGGAGCACGCCATGGATTCCGATAACGATGATCGCGATCAGCCACAGCAGCGTATGCAGTTGCCCGAGTAACGGCAGGGCAAACAGATAAAAGCCGGCATCCAGGCCCAGTATCGGTTCACTGACACCTGTCGCTTCGCCGGTCACCCACAGCAGTGATTCGTCCCACGCCCGAAGTCCCCAGACACCCCCTCCGAGGATGCCTGCCAGGATGGCAGCCCAGACCAACAACCGCTGGCCGCGACCGACCCAACGCACGCCACCCCAAACCAGCAGCCCGGCGACAATCGCCCCCAGGGCCACCATGCCCAACCGGACGGCAACCATGGTCCAGAACCGCTGGCTGTAGCCGACCGCCTCGAACCAGAGCATCTCACCCCAAAAGGAGAGCAACCCGAAAAACAGGGCGGTCGCTGCAAGCGTGGCCAGGCCGGCCGCCACACGGGCCTGCCGTCCGTTCTCGAACCCGCTGTAGGCCAGCCAACCACCAAGGGTGAAACACGCAAGGAATAAGAGGTTGTACATTGCACACCCATGAGACCGAAGCTGTTTCCCTTTAGACTAGGAGTCTGTCCGAGAATAGCGACCGTCACGAGGGCAAGACTATTGAGTCAGATTTTTCGGTCCTTTGAGGCGACTACGACTGCATGGACGCAGTCGTTAGACCGAGACATGCCGCCATGGATGGCGGCAGTAGAGAATGTCTGGAACCTATTCTCAAGGATGCCGAGCCGACGAGTGCGGGAAAGCATTCGGTAGAGCGAATCACGATACGGTTTCACTCTCAGCGGCCCGAGGCCCGACAGACTGCCGGAGTATGCACCCTCTCGGGCGTCGACTATAGATCTTGGAGGATCGCTAACACGGGAGGGACCCTCATGGGATTCATTGGATGGATCATCTTCGGCCTGATTGCCGGCGTGATTGCCAAAATGCTGATGCCCGGACGCGATCCGGGAGGTTTTTTCGTAACCATCCTTATCGGCATTCTGGGTGCCGTGGTTGGTGGCTTCATCGGTTCCGCACTGGGGTTGGGGACCGTCGACAGCTTCAGCCTTGGCAGTTTTGCACTGGCCGTGCTCGGGGCGGTGCTCCTGCTCTGGGGTTATCGCGCTGTCAGAAGTTAATTGCCCCCTACGGAGGGTGAACGATACCTCCTTGTGCTCAAGATCACTGGGCAAAACACGATGGCCGGAACAGAGCCCATGCGCCGAGCACCACTCCGATCGATCCCGATACTCTTCGAGCTGAGCGCATCAGGATCGAACGAGGTGCGCGAACCGCGTCGTTATCCGGAGGCACAAATGATTCAGCCCGCCGCCGAGCGGCTGGGGAGCTGCGACAGAAGGTCACGGAACGCCTATCCATTCGCCGCTCTGTACTGCAACGAGATTGGCGGGCTCCCCACCCGGATGGAGAGCGCAAAGTCAGTTACCGCCGGGGAAACAGCCCACACCGGTGCTGCGGAGCCGATAACAGACGCTTCTGGCTTCATCCATGCTGGTATACGGCCCGATCCTGACCTTGTTCAGCCCATTCACCCGTACCACGCGTATCTCCCGCTGACAGAGGGGACGCTGCTGTTCCCTAAAACCGCGGCGCACCTGTTCGGCTGCCTCCGAAGAGGCGAATGCACCAATCTGGATCCAGTACGGGAAGTCCATCGGCATTTCTGCCCTCGGAACCTCCTTCACCGATTCGGGCTCAGGTGCCTCAATCTGCCCTGTCAGTCTGAGGTTTTCCCGTGCAATCCTGTCAAGGCGCTGTAGCTCCTTGCGGCGTGGCTCAGTTATCGACTCACTATCAGACGCAGCCACAATATCCAGCACACGTTCATAGAGGGGAACAGCCTCTTCGGCACGGCCGGTGTTCTGGTACAACGCACCTAAATTGAGCAATGCATGAGGATTGTTCGGATTTTCCGCCACTGCCTGAGTCAGAAGCGTCTCGGCCTTTTCCATATCGCCGGCCACCATGGCGTGATAGCCCTTGTCGGATAACTCCACATCCCTCGTTGGTCCGGATGCACAGCCGGCCACCAGCAGCGGAAGCGCAAGGGCTACTAACTTCAGGTATGAGGTCACCAATCAACTCCTTCAGGAAATCGCCTAACAAACGATAAAGGAAAATCGGCAACGGCGCCAACCATTTGCGACCGCCAGGTCAGCAAGAGCACGCCGTATCCCGCCGGACGTTTGCCGGGCATGCCCATATCACGGGGTTTACCATGAAAGCGTCTTTCCATTTGCGCTCAGCCCCCGGGTCCCGGTTTCATTCGGAGCACATCAATGAGCAGGCATAATGGAGGTCTCACCCTCGCTGGAAAATCATCAGAGCGCCGGCGGCGGGTATCGCCCAAACACCCGCAGATACTACACTGCGATGGGGTGTTCATGGTCTCCGGGAAGATGATCAGCCGACGACAGCTGTTCCTTCCGGAGATGCTATAAGCGGCAGGGCGGGAGCGCTCGCCCGCCCCCGCCGTTTGGGAAACAACAGCTTCACGTGCTTCGGTTCAGAAGGCCCATATCAGCGCCAGCAGAAGCACCCACGCCATGACGCTTGCGCCCATGATCGTATGGGTGACCGACATCGCCTCAACCTCTTCGTGTCGCTGAGCCAAGCCCTGCAAGCCGTGATAGACGATGCTGATGGAAAGCCCAAGGGCGGCCAGGGATATGACGACATTCACCCCAAAACTGGGAATCAGCAGGCCAAACGCGGAGAGCCACAGCGGGATCGGCGCCAGCGCCGCCAGCCGATAGGCATCGGTGGCGCTCACCGGGAGATTGCGGCTGTTGGCCACTTCATGGATCATCCAGCCCATCGCCGCGAAGGTCAGCAGCTCGGCCAGAAAGAAAATGGTCGTGATGAACCGCCAGGACTTTTCTCCAAAACCGGGCAGGAAGGCATCACCGTAATGGGTGCCGGCATAGTACAGCATCACCGGCGGTATCAGCGCCAGAGGCAGTACGATGAACGTTACCAGCGACAGGATGGATGGGTGGCGGCGATGTACTTCATCCCACGCGCTGCCGGAGGAGAAGGGAAGCTGGAAAATCGCTGTCGTTTTCATGGCGGACCTCGCATCTATATCACACCATGATATATTTAGACCCTATAGTGCCAAACGTCAAGGATTCATCATGGAAAACCCGCATGGAGAGGCCGTACGCGACGGCTCTCTCGGCAAACACGATTTCGAAAGATTGTCCCACTTCCGTTATCGCCTGCGCTGTTTCCTGCGCCAGAGTGAAGATCTCTGCCGGGAACACGGTCTCACCCCATTGCAGTACCAGTTACTGTTGCATCTAAAGGGATTTTCGGGACGGGAGTGGGCCACCGTCGGCGAACTCGCAGAGCGCCTGCAGGCGAAACACCATGGCACAGTAGCCCTCATTGATCGCTGTCAGCGGGCGGGTCTGGTGGAGCGCCGGCCCGGCCGTCGGGACGGCCGGGAGATCGAAATCCATCTGCTACCCAAGGGCGACCGTGTCGTTACGGAGGTGGCACAGCTCCACCAGCCGGAACTGCGACTGCTGCAGGAGGAACTCCACTGGCCGGGTTGGGTATAAATCCGCTCCCGGCGGATTTGTGCGCTTGAAAGGCGCGCCGGCCTGTCCTTGGCGATGCAGGTCGGGCTTTAGCCCGTCGAACTCCGATGACGGCTGAAGGCGACCTGGAGGGGATCGGATGGTCGGGCAATGGAGGATCCAGGTGTCTCCGTCATTCCCTGTCACCCCCGCGCAGGCGGGGGTAACAGGGAATGACAGATTTCCCGGGCCGTGCGCGATCACCCGGGCGAGCAGTTATATCCAGGTGACCCACTACAGGTGCTCCAACTGCGCAGCCCGCTCGAAGGCGGCCCTGGCGCCCGCCGGGTCACCCCGCTCCTCCCGGGCCACCCCGATAATGCGCCAGTTCTCCGCCAGCAGGGAACGATTGGAACCGACCCAGGAATTGGAACGGGCAGCCATCTGTTCGGCCTGGCGGTAATCGTCACGCTGCAGGTACACCCGCGCCAGTTCTTGCCACAGCAGGGGATTTCGGGGTTCGATGCGCAAGGCCCGCTCCAGCACCGCGATGGCCTGCGGGAGCCGCCCGGCACGGGTTTCGGCACTGGCTGTGGCCAACAATTCGGCCACGGCCGGATTCTGTGGGGTTGCCGGTGCGGGGGGCTGCATGGCGCAGCCCGACACCAGCGAAGCCAGAATCAGCCCGAAAAAGGCAGCACGACGTACAGGTTTTATCATCTTCGAATCACCTTGCTCCGGAACGGCCGCGGTTCTGCGTCCGTCCTAAAAATGGATCGCCAAGCGGCCGAACTCCGGCTCAGCGGAAAAGTCTTTTGAACCAGTTGCCTCTGGAGCGTGCACAAGGGGCATGCTCGGTGGGAGCTGACCCACGGACAAAAGGCAGTTCCACCGCCCCGGGACACTCGCTGTCGGCACGCAGTCCGGAAACCGGTTCGGTCCAGACCAGCTCCATAGTATCCGGTAATGGCAGCGATAGCGGCTCGGCATCGAGACCGGACATCAAATCACCCCACACCCTCATGGCACCGCTGGCACCAGTGAGCGAAGTCGGACGGTTATCATCGAAACCGTTCCATACCACCGCGACCCGATCCCCGCTATAGCCGGCGAACCAGGAATCCCGCATATCATCAGTAGTACCGGTCTTTCCTGCCACCGACAGCCCTTCAGGCAATTGGCTGCGCAGACCGCGCGCCGTCCCTTCCTCGACCACGGTCTGCAGCGCCGCCGTAACCAGGTAGGCTGACGCCGGATCGACCACCTGCTCTACAGCCAGTGGATAGCGTTGCAGCGGCTTCCCTTCCGGGGTCAATACTTCACGGATGGCCCGTAGCGGGACGCGGAACCCGCCGCTGGAGAGGGTCTGGTACAGCTGAGCAACCTCAAGGGGCGACAGTGCCACGGCGCCCAGCAGCGTGGAAGCATAGGGCGGCAGATCGCGCTCGACGCCAAGCTTGCGGGCCGTGTCGAGCACATTGGGTACGCCGAGATCGAAGCCGAGACGGGCGGCGGCAATGTTGTAGGAGCGGGCCAGGGCTCGCCAGAGGGGGACCTGTCCGTGACTCTTGTGATCATAGTTGTTGGGCGACCAGTCCGGGCGTCCCGGCTCCTGCCAGAGCAACGGCTCGTCATCCAGCAATGTGGCCAGTGTGTAGCGGGACGGGTCGGAGAGTGCCGTCAGATAGATAGCCGGCTTCAGCACCGAACCGACGGGCCGGTTGGAGTCCAGGGCCCGATTGAAGCCGGGGAAACGGGGATCACGATCACCCACCAGTGCCTGAACCTCCCCGTTCTGCGTGTCGGTTACGATCACGGCCCCTTGCAGCCCCTGGTCCGGACTGCTGTCCAGCCGGTTGAGACGGCTGGTGAGCGCGTGTTCCGCCACGGCCTGCACCCGGGGATCGAGGGTGGTGAAGATCTGCAGTCCTTCCGATTGCAGGTCCGAGTCGCGGTAGTCGCGGGACAGCTGTCGGCGCACCAGATCCAGGAAGGCCGGATAGCGGGTGGTCCCCATGGCCGGCTTGTCGATGACGCCGAGCGGCGCGGCGCTGGCCTGCAGGTACTGCTCGTCGGAAATAAAGCCCTGCTGGCGCATCAGCGTCAGGGTAAGATTGCGTCGCTTCAAGGCTCGTTCCGGTTGGCGATGGGGGTCGTACCAGGAGGGTCCCTTTACCATCCCCACCAGCAGCGCCGACTCGGCGAGGCTCAGGTTCCGGAGCTGCTCGCCAAAATAGAATTGCGCTCCAAGCCCGAAGCCATGGATCGCACGGTTGCGATCCTGCCCCAGATAGACCTCGTTGATGTAGGTTTCGAGGATGTCATTTTTCTCGTAGTGGGCCTCCAGCAGCAGGGCCATCACCACTTCGGTGAACTTTCGGCGCAGGGTGCGCTCCGGGGTCAGGAAAAAGTTTTTCACCAGCTGCTGGGTGATGGTACTGCCCCCCTGCACACCTCTCCCCGAAAGTGTGCTCACCAGTGCCCGCGTCATACCCATCGGGTCGATACCCCGATGCAAATAGAATTTGCGGTCCTCGACCGCAAGCAGCGCATTGACCAGTGCCTTCGGCACACCATCCAGCCTCACCAGCACACGATCTTCGTTGTGGGCCGGGTATATGCCACCGATGTACTCGGGATCGAGCCGCACCAGGTTCAATGGCCCGGCGGCGCCGGAGAGCTCTCGCACGCCATGGTCGCCAAAGGAGACCTGCAGCGACAGCGAAGATTGGGGGCCGTCCCAGAACGTGAGCGGTCGGGTGACCAACCGGAAGTCGTCACCGCGGCGCTCGAAGCGCCCGGGCTGCTGGCCGCGCAGCCCCTCCCGATAGCCGACCTGCTGCAGCTCTTTGATAAACGTATCGGCGCTCACCCTGGCGCCGGGAAACAGCTCCAGGGGGCGGGCGTAGACCCGGGCCGGCAGCGCGAAACGGCGCCCCTCGAACTGGTCACGGACCCGGTAATCGAGCCAGGCCACGAATACCGCCCCCACCAGGAAAACAGCCAACAGGCCCAGATGGAACCACCGGTTCTCGGCAAGTCGACGCAATACACCTTTCTTTTTCGAAGTCTTCTTTTTCTGTTTCCGGGCCACTACCGCCACCTGTGTCAGAGAAACGCAGAAAACCGCACCTGACGGGTGTCCTCCGTCAGTGGGATACGCGATTTTGCCCGAAACCGGGCGCTTGTGCTGTGTTGTTGGTCCGGCAGAGACCAAAAACCACCGTGGGGGCGCCCGTCGACCGCCGGCTGCCGTTGGAAGAGCCCAAACGGACAGGAATGACCAGATTAATGGTCATGAACGGCATTCAAGACTATTTTCGTGGTCATTATACTAGACGCGCACCCAATGAATGGCGTCCATTGGCGGTGCGCGCCTCACCGATGCGTCCGCCACCCTGCGCGAACTCTATTCACGGCTCGTCTTCAACATCCTGTGCGGCAATACCGACGATCATGCGCGGAATCACGCGGCTACTTGCGACGCCTGCCCGCGTTGCAGATTGACGCTCATTTGTCACGAATATAGGTGGCCACGAAGAGAATACCGAAACCGTCAAGACGATCAGCGCTTGGCAAACCTTCATCCCGGTCAGAAAAGTTACTCTGACCCTATTAATTCTGAGAGCCCCTTCAAGGGATTGGTGGGCGGGGCCCACAACCTCAAACAAGTCTGCCAGCAACTCGGCTACCGACGAACACCCGGGATTGGCGCCTGCCGAACACTGCTGGCCTAGCCCCTTCTTTACTGTCGCGCTATTCTGTCGCGGATCCCAAACCCGCGAACTTCGCTCGCACCGAGTTCTGCTACTAACCCAAAATTGTTCCGATCAGGTCCGATTTACGCACGCCCTTTCTCGAATCCGGGAAAAACCGAATGGCCCGCGACGGCTCGCGGCAACTTTTTCCTTCCTCTCCTTACGATGGGTGTCCAGGTATGTTCTCTAAATCGGGGGAGGTTCACGGTCGGCTGGAGTGCCTGGTTATGTGTTGCTTGGGACATAGACGCTTTTGCCTATTTTGGCGCCGACAATAATTGCAGCGACCTGAACAACAAACAGAATAAATTGGCCCACCCCGGCGCCATCGTGTTGCGCGAGCATCAAGGTCAATAAGCTCAATACGATAGTAAGCGTTACAACGACAGAGATGAAGCTTGTGGCAATGGTCGAGGCGTCAATTGTCTTAAAAACCCTTGGCGTTATGTAAGTAGCCAAGAAGCCCCCAAACCCAGGGCCAAGAACCCACATAAGCAGAATGTTTAGAACATGCATCAGGCCAACACCTTCCCTCGCATGGGAAGCCACATACATTACGCCATAAAGCAACGCAGCCAGTATAAGCCAGCCTATCAGCATGAATACACACGCTGCTATGACTGCTAATGCCGTTTTCAAGACTTACTCACCATCTATCGCTGATCCTATGGTTACAAGTATTGTTGCACCTATAAAGCCGCCGTACACAAGCAACATTGGAAACCAATTTGAATTCGCTATTGCCTCGTACCATGGCGCAAAAGCCAAAGTCACTGGTGCGAGAAAAAATGCGATAGCACCACCTATGAAACCCAAATGATCGACCACTATGCCGAGAGAAATGAAGAACCCCCATAATCCTGCAACGAAATAGACAATGTACCCTGGAATCTTAAAAATCGCACCCATGTTATTTTCCTCTTTTACGCATCCGCGGTAGGAACGCCGGTTACCCTGCGCCCCCCCGCACAGACCCGGACGTGCAGTTTTCCCGCATCGGGTTCCTCAGTTGCACTCGCTTCCGCGCGGACCTTCACAGTTACCCGTTTCAAGGTCCAATTGCTATTCCCCTCAGTGAGGTTGGCTCGTGTTCTCCGATCCGACTGTGTCCGGCACGAGTTTCCTTTGAGGGCTGCGTACTTCCGTGGGGTCCTTCGCCATGTGGCTGGCTTTCCCAACCTCCGACTACTATGCCCCATAAGACACCCCACCGGCATATAGCCACTTCTGGCCCACCTGACCGCTCCCTGTTCCAGGATTCCACCCGAGCCCACACCGTTTCCGGGCTCGTCACCCGATATGTGCCCCAACTCTGACGGCTTCATCTTCTCACCTCGATCAGAAGCCCAATGGGGCTTCCCGGGTTCTCTAACGTATCTCTTCCTGCATGCCACGGCCTGAGGACTCCGCCGGATCTCCACACCCTCGCCAAATCGGGTGCCTCTGTATTGCCTTCGGTGCACGTTAAAACCCTCGGCATCCGGATTGAGCATTTCGAAGCTGTACCAGCACTTCAAGGAGCACGGTCTCCCCTACGGCCTACAGGATTCTCTGTGTACGCTTACCTCACTTATCGTTCGCGGTTACCCGCTCCTCATTGAGATCAACACTCGATACGAGTGGGTGGCTAACCCTTATCCGACAGGGACTTTCACCCTGCAAGATACACCGAGCTTATCCCGGCGCGATAACGCCGAGCTCAGTGGCAGCAAAAAGCAGAGTGAGGAACGAGCGACGCTTTTTGTCGTCCACTGGAGCCCCTTGTTATGCCTTTTTGGGCTGTGTCTCAACAAATTGACTTACAGCTTTCTCGAATGCTTTTGCAACTGATAAATCTAACTCGCTATCAAGTTGATTGGTTGCTTTTTTTGAAAACGCACTGTCTCCACTAATATTCCAATGCTCAAAAGCTTCCTTCAATTGATCCCATTCAGCATCAGCTCCATATGCATCTAAATAGAACTCCCCAAATTTAATAGCATGCAAGCGTTCACCACTTTTTAATGACTCATGCATAAAAGAATTACTCAGCACAAAAGCGTAGCGCGCCAAAGCACCAAACAGACCGACTACGATTAACCCTCTAAACAGAGTGTATAGATAGTAACTAATGCCGGTATTGCCTGTTTGATAATAGGAGTCTGCGCCAAAAATCATTGTATAGATTGCAAAAACCACCCCAATTACAATTGATAAAGCGCCTACTATTGACCAGTTCCTAGAAATTTTGTGAAATTTCGATTCTTTTTGCTCAAGAAGACTCAAGGCTGAATCTACGAATTTTTGCGACTTCGATTCGATAGCTTGCCGACTATCTTCCCTATACTTCTCTTTTTCCTTTTCGACCTCTGCAAAAAGCAGGTTTAGATCTTTCTCTTTCCGAGCCAACTCACTCTGAAGCTCATCGCGTAGTTTTTCTGTTTCTTGTTGTCGATGAAGAAACTGTTCTTCCATCCTCGCTTGTCTGGCAAACAGCTCCTGCTCACGCTCCTTAATGAGCTTATCGCGCTGAGCTAACTCATGCCTGAAGGCTTGCTCTCTTTCTAACTGCTCTTTCTTCAGATCAGCTTTATAGTCTTCTAGCTCCCGCTCCTGCATTCGAAGCCTATCGCGATACTTAGAGAGCTCTTTCTCTCTTAAGTTTAATTCCTCATACATCGCAAGCCGCTCTTTTTCTCTTTCAGCGCGCTCCTTTTCAACGAATTCCATCATTTCTTCATTCATTGCGATTTACCAATTCAGTGGGCATAACTATAAGTAGGCGGCTCAATGCCGCCTAAACCATAAGCAATTAACCACGGGCACCGTGGGACTCCCTCGCCAAACCAACCATTTGCACCGAATACTACCGATCTGCTTTGGACGGATAGGCGGTCGCTCACCGCGTAGCCGGTTATGCGGCGGCGACCCGTGTAACCGCAGAATTCTGTGGTAGCAATTCCGAAGTTTGCACCCAGCGGAGGTGTATTCCGGTGTTAGTGGGCAGGCCGGTGGTCGCGCTGGCGGGTATGCGAAGGAAATCGGCGTACTGAGCGGACGGACAGGAAAGGTTTGGCTTTGAGGGCGCGACGGCGGCAGCCGGGTCGGCATTGGCCGGCCGGTGCAGTAGATAATCTGATGTCGGGCCCCGGGAGCGGCTTCCATGGCGATGTCCGTTCTATTCATCGTTCCGACGCCTGATGTTCCGGTGGCGTCTGTTTTGACTGACATTATCGGTTAGGGGTGGGAATCGCAAGGGGGGATATCGCGGCTGGAAGCCGCTCCTACGGCTGGGGTTGCGATTCACCGGGACGGCGGTGGATTACGCGGCGCACACACGGGGCGGGATCGTCAACGTGTGTGCCGGGGCGCCGCTAATCCACCCTACGCGGCCTGCGTGGTTATGCGGGTTCAGGCGTCCCTGAGGCGGTAGCCGCCCAGCTGGCGGGCGAAGCGTTGCAGCGCTTCGATGCCGGTGGCCTCGGCCTGTCGGCACCACTCCTGCAGGGCGGTGCGGACCTGGTCGGGGCCGGCGGCCGACTGCCAGATGGTCTGGAGCCGCTTGCGGAACTGGTAGGCGGTCTTCAGGGCCTGGCTCCCTTC
>NZ_JAENYR010000043.1:3676-32091 GCF_016841685.1 Thiohalomonas denitrificans | reverse complement strand
GGGACTGGACCCCCCAAGGCGCGGTATGGCTTAACCCGGAAAAGGAGGATAAAAAGCTAAAGGCGCAATGGGGAAATCGGACAACTCTTTTGACAAACACCGGAGACGAGGCTCGGATGATCAACTGGTTGCGGCGGGAGCATAAGGCGCTGGGCAGCTCGCCGTTTTATCTCATAATCGATGAGGGGCGCCTGGCGGATGTGGTGGCGTATATGGAGCAGGACGAATCATAATAGACCGGATTCACTAAGCCGGAACGCCAACACTAGCCAACTGTCCCATCTACTCCATCAGCTTGCAGAAAAGCAAATACAGAATGGGAAAAAGGAACAGCAGCCTCGTTGAAGACCTGTTTGAGGCCATCGCTAGGGGATCCTTCCGGGTCGTACCCCTTTCGATAGACGCTTGCCAGAAAAGCCTATCTGCTGAAGGTAACTAGCCTATGCTCACGTTCAACACGCTTCTACAAAGGGGCAAAGTGGACCCTGTCGAGGTAAAGCTCGTACGTCATAAAGACACTCGATATCCAAACAGGCCCACACCTTTCGCGTTGTGGATGGCGAAAGATCCCGATTTTGAGCTTTATCAAGCATTACAAAGTCGTCCTGTTTTGGACCACGCGAACTACATCGCAGCATTTATAGTTGCCCCAATGGGAGAAACGGTATTCGCGGGGATCTATAGTGTGTACGGCCGGTCTCAGGCGCCTAAGGACCTGCTATGTCCGATTAACGGGACTGCCGGTGACCGTTATTTATACAAGATGGCGCAAACGGAACATCTAGCGGAATACCAAGGCCGGATTGTCATAGATTGGGGCGAGGGCTTTCGCAGTTGGGTCTAACGTGCAAATAGGCAGGATAAGACAGTCCTTGAGCTGCGTCGTGAGATTTCCGAACCTCCTTTTCCGGGCTTCCTTGATTTTCGTGCCCGCTTAAGTGAATTGGCGCGAATACCACAATCTTGGCGTTCAGCCTTGGAATCTGTAAACGGCATCTATTTGCTGGCCCATCCGTCAAACGGCAAGCTCTACGTTGGATCGGCTTACGGTGACAGTGGTCTGTGGGGGCGCTGGGAATCTTATTTGGATAACGGTCATGGTGGGAATGTGATGCTGAGGCAGCTTGGTAAAGCGGATTATCAGGTGTCAGTTCTAGAGGTGGCTTCTTCAACGACCTCCCTGAATGATGTCATTGAACTCGAGAATCGTTGGAAAGAAAAACTGCTCACCCGAATTCATGGACTAAACCGAAATTGAACTTAATCAGCCCCGGCGCTTTGTTCGGTCTTCAAGGAAAAGGGGGTCGCATCACCTCCGTGATTTCCAAGCCCCCCGTGGAATACGCCCGGCGTGAAAGATTTGCGCGTTACCTCGGGTCGTCCCATTTGAGCTTTTTAAGCTTTATCTGTCCCATTTCCAAAGCTTCCCGCAATAGATAAAGCATCCACTTCGACTCAGGTTCGTTGGCTTGGGCCCATCTGGTGATTAGTGCCTCCAGTTCGGCATTCTTTTCTTTGAGCCGCTCTATCTGTTTCGTAGTTCGTTCCGGCATCTGAACTCTCCGTCCACATGTGAACAGGGGTAAGCTACCAAGGATGTGCACATGTGAACAAGGGGCTATGTTCATATTTGAACATGAGCCTGGCCGAGACACTTGCACGGAATCTACGCACCAGAAGGGGCGATCTGACTCAGGAGCAGTTTGCACGCAAACTGGGGACCAGTCGGCCCACGCTTACCCGTCTGGAAAGTGCCGCTCAGAACACCACCATCAAGACCTTGGAGCAGATATCCAAAGCGTTGAAATGCGACGTCTGCGAATTGTTCAGGGATTAGCCAAGCGACTGTTGCGCTGCTGTTGAGATGCGATAAGGGACTGCCGACCGGCAGCCCCTTTTATTTTCAGCCCCACTCTTTCCTCGACACAAACCAAACATTCATCGGATCATGCGGCAGCAAGTTATGTCGCTGTCGAGCAGCTTGGGTTGCGCTGGGTGTCGCCCCAAGGATGCGGTGGTTGTCCTCGCCCTGGCGGAACATGTTCCCCTTCGCCAGCGCCCAGGTGGAGTTGATTGCCTTTTGGTCGCAGAGCGCATAGTTCAATTGGAACACTAGCGACCCTCCTGCACTATTTCGGTGTCATTTTATTCCAGTTACTTTCACTTTATGGAAGTTTCTGGAATAATTTGTCTATTGGTCATGGAGGCGTGAATGACACCACTGGCAAGACAGATTATCTCTGAGGGGCGGGGCAACCGTGTCCTTACGGAGCGTCAGCTGGCACGGCTGGTCAAGGGGAGTGATCAAAGCCGCTACGGCCTGGTGAATCGGGCGCTCAAGGCCGGGGAGCTGCTGCGGGTAAAACGCGGGCTCTATGTTCTTGCCAACGAACTGCGCGAAGTGCCGGTTCACCCTTTCGCTCTGGCTCAACATATCGTGCCGGGGAGCTATGTCACCGGCGAAACGGCACTGGGTTTCCACGGATGGATCCCGGAAGCCGTGCGTACCGTCTTGAGCGCCACCGCCACCGGAAAGTCGGTTACCTATGAGCACGAGAGGCTGGGCAGTTTCGAATTCCGGCGCATGACGGTAAGGCCGGGTTACTTTCTGGAGGCGGTGTCCCGCGAGGTTCTGAAAGGTCAGGTGGCGCTGGTCGCGAGCCCAATTCGGGCCTTGATGGATTTGGTCTACCTGAGAAAGCGGCCGTGGAAGGGGCTGGGCTTCCTGCTTGAAGGCTTACGCATCGATGAAGAGTCCCTGATGAGGACCTCTTCCGCGGAGATCATCCCCATGCTCGAGGTGTACAAGGGAAAGCGGGAGCGGGAGTTTATCGAAGAGCTACTAAGGGAGTTGGGCTTGGATGATTGAAATGATCGAAAAGCGTTTAAAGGAATACAAGGCTTCCGATCCCCACGAGGAGGAGAACGCCCTCAAGGAGATCATGCAGGAGATCCTATTGTTTGCCTTATGGCGTGCAGGTTTCTTCGAGGTGGCAGCCTTTCAGGGTGGGACCAGTCTGAGGATTCTTCATGGCCTGCGGCGCTTTTCCGAGGATATCGACTTCATCCTGAAGGAGCCGGATCCGGCTTTCTCATGGTCACCTTTTCTGGAAGTTCTGGAAGAGACAAGCAAGGAATTCGGGATTGCCCCCGAGGTCCTGGACAAACCACACATGGACGGCGCTATCCGTGCAGCCGTAATCAAAGACAACTCCATTGCCAATCAGTTGAACCTGGCGTTTATGAACGGCCAGCCGGACAAGAAGCTCAAGATCAAGCTGGAAATCGACACTAATCCGCCGGAAGGCTCGGGGTTCGAATACAGTTACCTCGACTTTCCGGTGGATTACGAGGTGTGCCATCAGGACGTCAGCAGCAACTTTTCATTGAAGACCCACGCACTGTTGTGTCGTGAATATCTGAAGGGACGCGACTGGTACGACTTCACCTGGTATATCGCCCAGGGCGTGACACCCGACCTGCCGTTACTGGAAAATGCCCTGATTCAGTATGGGCCGTGGCAGGGTAAGGAGTTGAAGCTGGACCGGGAGTGGTTGGTGCAAGCATTCAAAGAAAAGATTGGGACAATCGATTGGACTGAAGCTGCCGAAGATGTGCGGCGCTTTCTCCGCCCGGTCGAAAAGAAAAGTCTGGATCTTTGGAGCGAGCGCTTTTTCATGAGCAAAGTCGATAAACTCGATAACTTGTTAAGGTAGCAGCAAGGGCCAAAAACAGGCTCCTCCTCAGCGTAAACAGGAACAGGCCAAGTTTTTGCCAGGCGTGAGGGGACTGACCGAAGTACGCGTTAATCTCAGTTGACCTCGGGTGAGCGCGCCGTTTTTGAAGCTATGCAGGGAATTGTCCCTGATTGCACCTGGGCAGGATGCGCCCTGGGTTTCCCGGCTGCCGTGGGATACGCCCGGCGTGAAGATTTTGCGTGTCAGCTCGGGTTCTCGCGTGTGAGCTTTTTAAGTTTATTCGTTCCATCTCCAGCGTTTCTTTCACCGGAAGATCGAGATTCCCGCCGAGTACAACTGGCAGAGTCTCAAATCCAAAAAGGGAGCTGCGCTGGAGGGGCACGCCACGTGACCCAGTCCGGCGGCGTTCAGGGAAAGCGTGACAAGCCTGGATAAGTTTTATGAATTTATGGTTGAGACCGGCCTCACAGAAGAAGGAGACTACCTCTTCTTGGCCGGTCCGTGAAAGAGAATATGCCGGAATGGCTGGCCCAATACGGGAGTGATTATGGCTGGTGAAAAAGTGGGGCGAAATGCCCCGTGCCCCTGCGGCAGCGGCCGGAAATACAAGCACTGCTGCCTCGGACAGGCGACGCCGTCCTTGTCCGCGCAGATGGAGGCGACCAAGGAGGCGCTGCAAGCGGCTTTGGCCGGAAAGGATTTCGATTCGATAGAGGACGTACAGGCGGAGCTTGATCGGTTCATGGCCGGTTTCAATGCCGCTCCGATCCCGGAGTTCCACGGATTATCGAGTGACCAGGTTCATCGCTTCCTCTATTTCCCTTTCGATACACCGGAACTCGTCACCTTTTCCGATCCCTTGCCGGTTGAGCCGGAGGCGCCCATCGTGACGCTCTTCTCAGCGCTGGTCGAGGGCATCGGCGAGAGCGGGGTAAAGACCACGGTAAAAGGCAACCTGCCGCGCAACCTGGTCCGCCAGGCGGCTATGGCGTACCTGGGGGAGGAGGGATACAGGGAGCATACGAGGCTGTTTGGCATTAGCCGCGAGGATGATTTCTACTCGGTGCATGCCACCCGGTTGGTGGCGCAACTGGCCGGTCTTGTCCGAAAGTACCGGGGACGGTTCGTGCTGACCCGTAAGTGCCGGGACACGCTGGAGCGCAAAGGCATGGCAGGCATCTACCCCCAACTTTCCCGCTCGTTTGCGGAGAAGTTCAATTGGGGCTATGGCGATGGCTATCCGGAACTCCCTTTCATTCAGCAGTCGTTCCTCTTCAGCCTCTATTTGTTGAACCTTTATGGCGATGAGGAACGCCCGCTGTCGTTCTATGAGCAGAACTATCTGGATGCGTTTCCTGCGCTGTTGGAGGAGGTGGAACCGCGGCCATACGCCCCTGCAGAGAAGACCGCGGCTCGCTGCTATTCGCTGCGAACCTTTGAGCGCTTCGCCAAATTCTTTGGCTTGGCGAGCATCAAAAAACGCGGTCTTTTCTACGATACACATCCCGAAGAGAGTGAAACACGGAAAACACCTTTGCTGGAGCAGGTCGTTCATTTTGCATCGGGGACCGAGACTCGATAAGGCTGGATCTCGTGCTCCAGACAGCCGAATTCGTACAAGGCGTTTCTGAAAGCAAGAATAGAAGCATAGGGATTCGATGGCAGAGATCATTCCGCAGCTTAACCGTCAGACCCTGGGTCGCATGACCTCGGGCGAGAAGCGCTTCGCCCGGCGTCTGGAGGCGCTGCTGGAAGACGATTACCTCGTCTGGTACGACATCCCGATCGGGCGCAACCGGCGCTATCCCGATTTCATTGTTCTTCACCCATCGCGGGGCCTGCTTTTTCTGGAGGTGAAGGACTGGAAACCGGCCAACCTCAAAAGGATGAGCAAGGCTGAGGTTTCTCTGCTGACCAATCAGGGCCTGGTGACAAAGCCGCATCCCCTGGAGCAGGTGCGCCAGTGTGCCTACGGAGTGATTTCAAAGCTGCAACGCGACTCGTTGCTTTGCGAAAAACAGGGGCGATACCAGGGCAACCTGATCATGCCCTATGGCTGGGGCGTGGTGTTTACCAATGTCACCCGCAAACAGATGCAGAAGGCGATTCCGGACGAGCACCGTGAAGGACTGCTGCCGGATCATTTGGTCATCTATCAGGACGAGATGACCGAAAGCGCGGATGCCGAGACTTTCCAGGAACAGCTTTGGGGGATGTTCAATTACCATTTCGGGGGAACCCTGACGCTCCCGGAAATCGATCGGATTCGCTGGCATCTCTTCCCTGAGATCCGCATATCGGACGATGCCCAGGTGGACCTTTTCGCACCGGACGCCGACGACGCCTCGGAGATGGAGGAGGCGTTGCCGGATATCGTTAAGATCATGGATATCCAGCAGGAGCAGCTGGCGCGAAGCATCGGCGAGGGACATCGCGTAATCCATGGCGTGGCGGGCTCGGGGAAGACGCTGATCCTCGGCTACCGGTGTCTGCACCTGGCGCAGGCCATGAGCAAGCCGATCCTGGTGCTCTGCTTCAACATCACGCTCGCGGCCAAGCTGCGCGCCTTCATCTCCAGCAAAGGCATCGGCGGGCAGGTGCAGGTCTATCACTTCCACGACTGGTGCGGCGAACAGCTCAAGACCTACCACGTCGATGTTTTAGAGTCGGATGCCCCTTATTTCGATCGTCAGGTGGAGAGCGTCATCGAGGCCGTCGACAAAGGCCATATTCCACGGGCGCAGTACGGTGCGTTGCTCATCGACGAAGGCCATGACTTCGAGTCGGAGTGGCTAAAGCTGGTGGTGCAGATGGTGGATCCGGAGTCGGACTCTCTTCTGCTCCTCTACGACGATGCGCAGTCGATTTACAAGAAGCACTCCGGCCTCGGCTTCAGCCTCTCCAGCGTGGGTGTGCAGGCACGGGGTCGAACGACGGTGCTGCGACTCAATTATCGCAACACCCGCGAGATCCTGAGTTTCGCTTATGCGTTCGCCCGGGAATACCTCGACCCGCAAACCGCCGATGAGGACCACATCCCGCTCATCGAGCCCGAGGCCGCCGGCACCCATGGGCCGCCCCCTGCTGTACGGCAATTCGACTCTCTCTCGAATGAGGTTGAGTACACGGTGCAGTGTCTGAAGAAATGGCAAAGACAGGGCATACCCTTGGGCGACATCGCCGTACTCTACGGGGCCACCTACCAGGGCCGGCAGCTCGCGGTGCGCCTCGGCAAGGAAGCTATTTCCCACGCCCTTCTGGATTCGAAAAAGACCAAAGCGGCCTACCGTCCCGGAGCGGATAGCGTAACGCTACTGACCATCCACAGTAGCAAGGGACTGGAATTTCCCCGGGTGATCATCATGGGAGTCGGGCAGTTGGGAATGAAGGAGGAGCGCCGGCAGGACGATGCACGGCTGCTCTACGTGGGGATGACGCGCGCGCAGCAGTACCTGGTACTGACCACGTCCGGCGACAACGAATACAGCCAGCGACTACTGAGTACAGCGGACTAGCCCCGCAGAAACAGGAAAAAGGGTCGTATTCCCTTATCTCCAGTCCTCGGCAAGACTATTGCCTGAGTTGCTGGTTAACTGTTTTCAACGGTTCGCACAGGCCATCCGCTGTACTCCCAACCGTTGTTGAGTGCTACGAACTCCCGGGACCGGGTTAGGTGATCCGGGCCTATCGGGGGACTGAGAGGAGGCGTGAGCCGTTTTTACTGCTATGCCGCACCGACCGATGTGAAAGACTTTCGTGTTAGCTCGGGTTCTCGCGTGTGAGATTTTTAAGCTGTATTCGTCCCATCTCCAGCGTTTCTCTCAATAGATAGAGCATCCATTTCGACTCTGGGTCATTGGCATGGGCCCACTTGGCGATCAACACCTCCAGTTCGGCGTTCTTTTCTTTGAGCCGCTCGATCCGAGCATCTGTATCCGTCATTGGCTTCCATGGCTCCTTTGTCCATATGTGAACAGAGCTAAGCTACCAAAGATGTGCACATGTGAACAAGGGGCTATGTTCATATTTGAACATGAGCTTGGCCGAGACACTCGCACGGAATCTCCGCACCAGAAGGGGCGATCTGACCCAGGAGCAGTTTGCGCGCAAACTGGGCATCAGTCGGCCCACGCTTACCCGTCTGGAGAGTGCCGCTCAGAACACCACCATTAAAACCCTGGAACAGATTTCCCGGGCCTTGAAGTGCGATGTCTGCGATTTGTTGCGTGATTAAACGCTATTCAGGCCAGCCCACCAACGTGCGTTAACGCACTCGCACCACAATCTTGCCGTACGCGTGTCTTGGTCGGGTTGCAGCTCCGGCTTGGGCAGATCGCCCCGTTCGACGGGATCTAAAGACAATCGGGTATGTCTCCGATTATTCCCCAACAGGACGTAGTCTAGACTGGTGACATACAAGCACCCGCTTGGGTTGCCCTTTAGATTGGCGATGGATGCAAGCCATGACCCGGTTGTTACTCCCGCTGCTGCTTGGCCTCTTCCCAGCCTTTGTCGCTGCAGCCGAGGTGTCCCTGCTCTATGGCCGTCAGGGTGGAGGCCAACTGGAAGACCTCGACAGCGGAACTAGTCTGGATTTGGCCGAAGAGCCGGTGCGCGGCCTGCTTATCGGTACTCCGCTCGATGCAAGGCGCGACCTGGAGTTACTCTACGGTCGCCAGAAGACGCGCCTGCGGGACAACGCGGCCGTTGGCGAGGAGGCGCTGGCGGCCATAGATATTCACTACCTGCACTTGGGCGGGACGGTGCTCTCGGACCACTTCGAGGGGTGGCAAGGCTTTCTAAGTGGGGGGCTTGGCCTTACCCACTTCAGTCCACGCCCCGGCGGGCAGGACTCGGAAACGCGCGCCTCCCTGAGCGTGGGCCTGGGCGCCCGCTGGATGGCGACCCGGACCGTTGGGGTCCGGCTGGAGGCGCGCGGGTTCGGCACGCTATTCAACAACAACACGAGCGTTTTCTGCAGCGGCGGTTGCGCTTTTGCGGTCTCCGGCGATCTGTTGACCCAGTATGCCGTTATGGGCGGAGTCGTTATCCGCTTTGATTAAGGCGTGGGGATTTCACTGTTCTGGCCGGAAAAATTCACGAATTAGCCGCAAAACTTCCGTTCCTGCTCACGCCCCTCACCTACATCCATGTGGGCGAAGACGCCAAGAGCGCAAAGAATTCAATGATGGCTTATTGGCACATATGGCCGAGAGCCATCGGAAACGGCAGAACCGCGGGCGATCCCGGAAAATTACGGCAATCGAAACTTTGCGGTAACTACTCACCCTTTCCGTCATCCCCGCGTAGGCGGGGATCCATTTTGAGCCACGTTTCTGTCTTCTGGATCCCTGCCTACGCGGGGATGACGGATTTCCCGGGCCGTGCGTGATCACCGGGGCGAGCAGTTATTGCGCCAGGCAAAGCTTGGTGAAGGGGGAAGCGATGTAACAGGAAAGACAAAGCGGAAACCTTCTATGTGACCCCACAGGTGAAAGTCCTGTTCGGAAAGGATTGGCTATCCACCGAAACCGAGTGTTGCGTGGTAGTGGAGCGATCCCTGCTGCGAAGCGTACACAGGGGGCATGCAGGCCGTGTGATAGAGCCTCGAAAGCGCCTCATTGCGGAGCCGACGTCGTTAACTAGGCGGAAGGCAACAGCGTTTCACCGAGAACTAGCCTGAGGTGAACGCCCGCCGGGGTCGAAGAGCAGGGCATGTATGCAAGGGTCACCCAGGAACCTGGGAGGGCTCGTTGGCTCCTTGCGGGAAGGCGGTGCGGGCACCGCCAAAGAAGCCGCCCGGGCCCAGCGCGAGGGCTCGACGCGCCGGGAGCGAATAAGAGCAAACGCAAGGTAGTGCCAAGCGAAGGCAACGAAGTGCGGCGCGACGGTCAGCGAGTCGTCGGAGGTGGCTGATAGTACCGATGAAGACAGCGAACCGACCCAAGGGAGCTGTTGAAGGGAAGCGGCCACTCGAACCAAAACGACTTCTGGAGGGACAGATGGTGTCAACACAGAGTGACATGCACATCTTAACGAAACAACAGAAGATAGCGCAAAAGTCGAGACAATCGCCACAGCTGGCCTGGACCTGCCTGGCCCACCACATCGACTTGGTGTGGTTGGAAGCGGCCTGGCGACGGACACGCAAGGACGGTGCGGCAGGTGTAGACGGTATCACGGCACAGGAGTACGAGAGGCAACTGACAGAGAACCTGACAGCGCTGCTGAACCGGTTCAAAAGCGGGAGCTATCGTGCCCCGCCGGTACGCCGTGTCCACATACCCAAGGAAGGGACAAAGAAGACCCGCCCGATAGGGATCCCTACGCTGGAGGACAAAATCCTCCAAAGAGCGGTGCAAATGGTGCTGGAGCCTATTTACGAGCAGGACTTTCTGGACTGCTCCTACGGGTTTCGACCCAAGCGCAGCGCCCACCAGGCCCTCGAAGCGCTTTGGCGCGGCCTGATGCGCATGGGAGGTGGCTGGGTAGTGGATCTGGATATCCAGAGTTTCTTTGATAGTGTGGACAAGGCAAGGATGAGGGAATTTCTCGATAAACGGGTGCGTGACGGCGTGCTCCGTCGCACACTGGGCAAGTGGATGAAAGCTGGCGTGATAGAGGCAGGGCAGTACAGCCGCCCCGAACACGGCGTGCCGCAAGGCGGTGTGATCAGCCCCTTGCTATCGAACCTGTACCTACACGAAATGCTCGATCTGTGGTTCGAGCACGAGGTCAAACCACGTCTGAGAGGGTCAGCCTTCATGGTGCGGTTTGCCGATGATGCGGTACTGGTATTCAAGCAAGAGGCCGACGCCCGACGGGTGTTGGAAGTACTGCCCAAGCGCTTTGGCCGCTTCGGGCTGACCCTGCATCCGGACAAGACCCGGTTGGTGGATTTTCGGATCCCACCCAAGCGGGACAAGGCGGGCACGCAGGGCGAGCGCAGCTTCGACGTGCTGGGTTTTACCCACTACTGGGGGCGCTCCCGGAAGGGGCGCTGGGTGGTACAACGCAAGACAGCCAAAAGCCGCTTTGGGCGAGCCGTGCGAAGGATAGCGCAATGGTGCCGCGCCAATCGCCACCAACCGGTGGCGGTGCAATGCAAGGCACTACGCCAAAAGCTCAAGGGGCATTATGCTTACTACGGGATCAGTGGCAATGCCAAGGCACTGTCGCGGTTTCGTAGCGAGGCTCAACGGCAATGGCGCAAATGGCTGGCTCGTCGCTCCCATGCGGGGCGGATGAACTGGGAAACATTCCAGCGACTGAGTCAGCGTTACCCCCTCCCGCCCGTGCGCGTGGTGCATAGTCTCCACGTCACGTAGCGAAAGTTTGGTTTGAGGAGCCGGATGCGTGAGTTGCGCACGTCCGGATCTGTGGGAACCGCGGGTGAGCAATCACCCGTGGTCACCCGGCCACTTTGCGTTCTTTGCGTCTTAGCGGTGAATAATCCGGATCTAGAAAAAACTTCCTCTCCCTGGGGGAGAGGGGAAAGTGAAGGCGTTCAGTGCATGTTGACTGCCTGGTTTTTGATTCCCCTCATCCTGGCCTTCTCCCGGAGGGAGAAGGGAAAAAACCCTTTTTTAAACAGCCTGTTAGACCAGCAGAAGCATGTGCGCTACAGCGCCGGCTGCGGAAGACGCCCGTCGTGTAAAGAGTGCTCCGCCTGGAAAGCCGCTGTGCTGTTTTCGGAGGCGTTCAGAAACGTGACGCGCTCGCTGTTCACCTGGCACCACAGCGATTCCATCAGCGTTGGGGTTTTCGATGCCAGGCTGGACGGTCCGAACAGGGCGACATTCTCGCCGCCGTCGGGGTCGCGTGCCGAGGGAAATTCGAAGGCTTCGATTCCCGCTTCTCGCATGGCCGAGCCGAGCGCCTGGGTGTGCGAGTAGTCCGCCGGGTGGGCGAGTGTTTTTCGGTGCCCGTCGCATGGCGCGAGCTGGAGCTGGAGACCGTGCTCGGCAGCATACTGCGCCTGGAACAGGGTGTGGCGCGTCTGGATCCGCCTGGGTGGAGGCGTGGCCATGCCGTACCAGAACAGCAGGCGGTAGTAGGCACACTCCGCCAGCGCCGTATTCGCGGAAAGCGAGCCGTAGAAGAGGGAGGGTTCGTGGCGACGCCCATAGCGGGAGCCATACTTCAGCGGCGGGTACCGAAACGGGGTCATCAGGATGTAGTGCAGCCTGTCGCTGCCGGCGCGCACGGGCGGTTTTACCCCCTCCAGCATCTCCTCCAGCACGCTCTGCTCTTCGAGCGACTCTACCAATTCGTTGGTGGCGACCTGCTCCTGGCTCTCCACGATTCGAAACAGCACCCCGCCGATGCGGCGGGCCGCTTGGTGCAGCCGGCATTGGGTCCAGAGTTCCGACACGCGTTTTCAGACTTTTCCGCGGATCGCGTCGAGGTAAGTCATCACCTCCACCAGGCCTTGAACACTCTGCACCTGTTGCGCCGGTATTCCGCCCGTATGCAGGTTGTGGGTCGTCATCCAGTGGCGCATCTGCTCCGGATCACCGCCCATGAGGGCGAACAGGCTGCGATAGCAGCGGATCAGGAGGAGTGCGAGTTCTCCCTCTTTGGATTCCGGGTCGATGCCCCGGCGAAAGGCGGAGCGATCCCTGCCGATCACTCTGCCGAGGCTTGCCTGATCCAGCCCGAGCTGCTGCCCGGCCTTTCGCAAGGACTTGGTCAGGATTGCGGTTTTGTCATCCTTCAGCGCTGGGTTGGCCATCTTTCGGCCTCCTGTGTGCGACTTATATCCAAATTAGACCACCAAAGCGGCAAATGCAACAACATTGTATAGCGGGAGAACCCGCTAATAGTGGCTCTCGCGTTGTTGCCGTGATTCTCGTTCACGTTTGCCACATGTTACGGCAGCGATGATCAGGTAGCGGTACCCTGGCTGAGCATATCGCTACCGTCGACGAGATGATTGGCGGCCGTTCGAATGCTGCCGAACCGGCTGGTATACCTTGGATGGTCACGCCACTGAAGTGTGGACTTCGTTGTCATGGTGCAAGGCTGGGGGCAGTTCGGCGACCTGGTTGGCGCCATTTGTCGGGACTTCACCTTGACTTTACCCGGTAATACTGGTTATTTATACACTACTCAGCCAAAGCGCCGGACGGCAGATCCTGGCACATCCTCCACCCGGCTAACCCTAAGGACGGCAAGACCAGACTTACGGCTGCGCTCCTTTATCGTCGGGGTGTGTGACAGGCAGCCCTGCGGTCATTGCGACGTCGAGGCTGCTTTTGCTTGAGCTTCCGCGAAACGCCGGCTGGTGTCGGTCAACACAAGGAGCTAAGTTGCATGTCGCACATGATCACTCTCTGTCCCCAGTCCACCGGTGGCCTGATGCTAGCCGATAACTGCTTCGTGCAGGTGCATGAGGAGGAAGGCGAGTACCGGCCCTTCTCCAGCGCGC
Source organism: Thiohalomonas denitrificans (assembly GCF_016841685.1). Lineage (GTDB taxonomy): Bacteria > Pseudomonadota > Gammaproteobacteria > Thiohalomonadales > Thiohalomonadaceae > Thiohalomonas > Thiohalomonas denitrificans_A. The sequence goes on along the minus strand of NZ_JAENYR010000043.1, from coordinate 18,963 downwards.
TGGTGGAGTACACCGATCTCGTTGACAAGAAGCTTCCCCAGATCCGCGCCCTTGGATGGGCCCTGGAAAGCGCCGAGTACTTCCCGGAGGGCAGCATCAAGGATATGGGCTTGCTCATCATCGACCTGGTGGATGAGGTGATGCTGGCCCAGAAGGCGATGTGGGCGGAGTATAACCGGCGGCAGGCGCAGTAATATGTTCACCTTGCCCCGGCGTGCTGCCACCGTGATATTTTGTGGCCAATTTCGGCCGAAAGGGGCTCGCATAGCAGGGTCATTTCCCGAATTTTGGACAACCCCGTTCAGGCATCGCCCCCTTCAGTCCGCTTAAGCTCGATCCGCCCCATCTCGAGTGCTTCCCTTAACAGGTAAAGCATCCATTTCGACTCCGGGTCGTACGGCCTTTCCCACCTGGCGATTAGCTCCTCCAGTTCGGCAATTTTCGCTTTGAGACGCTCGCTCGCTGTATCGCTGTTTTCACTCATAACGCGCTCCGTGCATCGATGCTTAGTATTCCTAAGTATCTTCGAGGGCGCCAAATTACTAAGAATCCCTAAGTACGTCAAATGCCGACTGGGGGAAAGATGGAGCACCATTCACCGATTCCGAACCGCCTCAAGCAGGTTCGCCTCAACATCGGGATATCGCAGAAGGAGTTGGGGATTCGTGCCGGAATCGATGAGTTTTCCGCAAGTCCGCGCATTAACCACTACGAAAAGGGTCGGCACTTGCCTGATTATTCGATGATGGAGCGTATCGCGGACGCCCTTGGTGTCCCGGTACCCTATTTCTATACCCAAGACGATAATCTGGCGGGTTTGATTCTCCAGTGGGGCCGGATGTCGGAGGTGCAGCGCCGGACGCTGTTGGAGGAGCTGAAGACGAGTGCGAACGCTGGCTCTCGGCCGTAGGGCCAGTCTGTTCATTTATAGCGATGCCCATGTATGAATGACCCCCTGTTTTCTCCAGAAAAACTAAGCCAATCGGTAGTCCAGGCAGGTGATCTGCTCGGTCTGGTCCGTGCCGAGGTGGCGCGGATACTCGGCTTCAAGTGCGAGTCGATCAGTGCGCTTTATAACGGACGTCTATTGCTGGAAGAGGGAACAAAGGCGTGGCGGGAAGCGGTGCTGTTTGTCCGTTTTTATCAGTTGCTGGATGAACGGATGGCGGGGGATGAGGCTCGGATGGTCAACTGGTTGCGGCGAGAGCAGGAGGCGTTGGGTAGTTCGCCATTTTACCTCATCATCGATGAGGGGCGGCTGGCGGATGTCGTGGCGTACCTGGAGCAGCAGTCCTGACCGGCGGCAGACATATCAGCTTCACATAGATCCTTCACTCCGATGTGGCGCTGCCGTATCGATTTCCTCCGACACGCTGATCTCGGAAATCTCGTACCTCAGTCGGGCATAGTTCCCGCGGAAAGACTACGCGGGTCAACGGGGACGGTCTTGTGTCGGATCTCCCGGTCAGTCCACAACGATATACTGAACCAAGATATTCGGTCGCGCGCTCGCGGCATGGTCCTGCTATAGATGTCGGGAGATGACATTCACTCAAAGGAGAGTGGTGATGCGGGCCATTATGATTAGTGCCGACGGGTTCGAGGACGCGGAGCTGTTCAAGCCTTTGGAGGCGTTGCGGGCGGATGACATCGAGGTGGTGCTGGCGACGCCCGGGGGCGCGTCGATCACTGGTAAGCGAGGGGCTACGGTAGAGGCTGATAGTGCGATTGAGCAGGTGGATCCGTCCGCCTTTGATTTGCTGGTGCTGCCTGGCGGGAAGGCGCCGGCGCAGTTGCGGAAGGACGCGAAAGTTCTGGCAATCGCCCGCGAGTTCTTCGCGGCCGATAAGCCGGTCGCGGCGATCTGCCACGGTCCGCAGATCCTGGTTTCGGCGGACTTGCTACGCGGCAGGAAGGCGACCGCCTACAGTGCGGTGGCGCCGGAGCTCAAGGAGGCGGGCGCCGAGTATCGCGACGAGGAGGTGGTGGTCGACGGCAATCTGATCACTTCGCGCAAGCCGGGGGATATCCCGGCCTTTATCGGGGCGGTGCGGGAGAAGCTCGGTATTCAACCGTAAGGAAGCTTCCGGGGGCACCTCCAGTTGTGATTGGGCGCGCGTTATGGGCACGGGTAAACCGGATGGATGTGCCTGGCGCGCCTAACCCATTCCACGGAGATCGGAGGCTCGGTCCCGGTAGGAGGCGCGCCCTCGCGGCGATTTCCATTGCGGGGAGCATCGCGCCGCGGGCGGCCCTTCTACCAGAAGACGGAGCCAAGCCCTGCCCGTAGGAGGCGCGCCCTCGCGGCGATTTCCGTTGCGGGGAGTATCGCGCCGGGGGCGGCCCTCCTACCAGGGGACGGAGCCATAGCCCGGTAGAAGGCGCGCCCTTGCGGCGATTTCCGTTGCAGGGAGCATCGCGCCGGGGGCGGCCCTCCTACCGGGGGACGGAGCCATAGCCCTGCCCGTGGGAGGCGCGCCCTCGCGGCGATTTCCGTTGCGGGGAGTATCGCGCCGGGGGCGGCCCTCCTACCAGGGGGAGCCCGGGCTTGGGGGTGGAATTGATTCCCCCAGAGAGTTTTCGACGGGCTGCTAGCGCGACCGCGCTTCGCTCAGGGCATTGTCCACCAGATCCTTCAACTGCTGGTATCCGAAGCTCGGTAGTGGCTTGCCGTTGACGAAGAACTCGGGCGTCTTGGTGACGTTGAGGGTTTGGGCATCTTCCAGGTCCTGTGCGACGACGGCGGCGACTTCCGGCGAGGCCATGTCGGCCTGCAGCTTGTCGCGGTCCAGGCCGAGGCCTTCGACCAGTGGCCAGACCCGTGCGATTTGTGCGGTATGGTTTTGTACCCATTGGTTCTGGTTTGCCAGCAGGGTCTCCAGTACCGGCCAGAACCGGCCCTGCCTGCGGGCCGCTTCCATCAGCGCGACGACCTGGTCCGAACCCTGGTGAAACGGGGCGTAGCGCAGTACCAGGCGGATCTGATCGGGATTGTCGGCCAGCATCTCTTTGACCGCGGGATAGAAGGTCCGGCAGGCCCCGCAGGCGGGGTCGAGGAATTCGACGATGACCACCGGTGCACCGGCCGGGCCAAGTGTGGGCGAGTGCATGCGGACCAGCGATGAAGGGTTGGCGTCGGCCCGTTGTGAGGACTCCCGGTTTTTCTCCGCAGTATAGATCAGTGCGCCGAAGACAAAGGCCAGCACCAGGCTCGCGAAGGCAATGATGAACAGGGTCTTTTGCTTCATTGGGAACCTCTGAAACGCGCCGCGAAAAGTAGTACGGCGATGGTTGAAAAGGCCGCGATCGACATCATCGGGATGGTCAGGAAACCGAACCACTCGACAAAAGTTTCCGAGCAGGGCACGCCCTTGGTACAGGGCTGGATGCTCTCGGGGATTACCCCTTCGATCAAAAGCAGGTGAAAGCCGGCGAGCAACCCCCCGAGCAGGGGCAGCGGCAGTGTGTACCGGATGACCTTCAGGTCGAGCGGGAACAGCCCCAGGGGCAGAATCACCGCCAGCGGAAACATGAAGATGCGTTGGTACCAGCAGAGGCTGCAGGTCGGTACCTCCATGACTTCGCCGAAAAACAGTGCGCCGAGGGTGGAGATAGCGGACAGCAGCCAGGCGGCGAAGATCAGCAGCCAGACACTGGACACATGGCCCGTATCGGAGTTGGGCGTTGGATTCATCGGAAAGGGGTTTCCGTCCATTCAATGGCGCCTTGTGCCTGCGCCTCATCAGTCGATAGGTCGGGAGTATACTCAGTAGACCCTGACGGGGGCTACGGGTTCCGAGGTCAGCAGGTACAGAATCAGCGGGTTCCCGCCACGAATAGCCGAGCAGGCACCCCGCTATCTTGCAGCTAAACTTGCTCACCGCACCCTGTTTCATCGGGCGCTATACTCACGCACCTGAAGTTCACGGCCATACGGTTTTCCCCATGTCTCCACGCTTGCTGCCCTCCGGTGTTCGGGCTTATCTCGCATTTGTCCGCACCAACCGGCGGCTACTGGCCTTCGGGCTGTTTACCGCTGCACTCTCCGGCTTTGGTCAAACCTTTTATATCGGGCTGTTTAATCCGCAGTTGCGGGAGGCCTTCTCCCTCAGTCACGGCGAACTCGGGCTGGTGTACGGCGGCGCGACGCTGGCGAGTGCCGCGCTGCTGCCCTGGCTGGGCCGGCTTTATGACAGTGTTGATCTGCGCCTGTTTCTAATCGGTGCGGCGTCGCTCCTCGCCCTGGGGTGCCTGCTACTGTTCGGGGCCGGGGGTTTGGTGGGGCTTCTGGGTGCGTTTTTCCTGTTGCGCGTCGGCGGGCAGGGGCTGATGGGGCATATCGCCCTGACCACCATGGCCCGGCGCTTTCACGGCGGGCGCGGCAAGGCGGTGAGTATCGCCGCCATGGGGTTCCCTCTGCCGGAGGCACTGTTGCCGCTCGCGGCCGTGGCGCTGCTGGCCATGCTGGAGTGGCGTGCCGCGTGGGCTGTGAATGCCGGGCTGGTGGTGGTGCTGTTTCTGCCTTTGCTGTTATGGCTTCTGCATGGGGCCAGCGACGGGGAAGCGCCGGAGCCGGGAGGGCATCGGACCGGCAGGGACCATACCCTGCGCGAGGTGGTGAGGGATGGCCGTTTCGCCCTGCTGGTGCCGGCCACCTTTGTCGGGCCGTTTGTGGTCACCATCGCCTTTTTCCATCAGGTGCCCATGGCCCACGCCAAGGGATGGTCGACCGAATTGGTGGCATCGGGGCTGACGCTGTTTGCCCTCGGGCATGTGGTCGGGCTGTTTGGCGGTGGACCGCTGGTGGATCGCTGGTCGGCGGCGCGGGTGTTTGTGCCGACGCTTCTCCCCCTGGCGGCAGCAATGGCGGTATTGGCCCTTTTTCAGGGGGCGTGGGCCGCGCTGTTGTGGCCGGGGTTGATGGGTTTGGGGATGGGCCTGTCGGCCTCGGCAACCAGCAGTCTGCTGGCGGAGCTCTACGGCGTGGCCCACCTGGGGGCGATCCGTTCGCTGCTGCACTCGTTTGCGATCGTCTCCACGGCCGTCGGACCCCCGGCACTGGGCCGGCTCCTCGACGTGGGCATTGGCACCGGACCTATCGCCGCCGGGCTGGCAACTGGAGTTGCGGTGGCGGGGCTCCTGGCTGCCACCGGCATCGCCCGCTATCGAGCCTCGGAGTAGAAACGGTCGATCGACACACTCAGCCGCCCTTCAGGAGCCTGTCAGAATGTGCGATGGGGTGAGCCCCGCGAACCCCATCGAGAAACCACCGTATCCCGGGTAATGATGGAATTCGCAGGCTCACCCCATCCTACGGTTTTCGGACGGGTACCAAATCAGCGGGGCTTACTCGGCCGTTGAAGAGTCGGCCTTTTCTTCGCCGGCTTCTCCCTTGATGGAGATGTCGGCCTTTTCCCGCAGGGCGGCGATATATTCGCTGACCTGGCGCTGCTGAACCATCTGCGCCAGCTGTCCCTTGAGGTCCTCGAAGGCGGGCGGTTCGGACTGGCGGCTGTCTACCAGTTGGATGATGTGCCAACCGAACCGGGTGTTCACCGGCTCCTTCGAGTAGCTGCCCTTTTCCATCTGCTGGAGTGCCTGTGAGAAGGGCGGCACCATCTGCTGCGGATTGACCCAGCCCAGGTCCCCGCCTTTTTCGCCGGTGGGACCGGTGGAGTGCTCACGTGCCAACTCGGCGAAATCCGCGCCGCCGTCGAGCTGAGCAATCAGCTGCGTGGCCTGCTCCTCTTCCTCTACCAGAATGTGGCTGGCCTTGAACTCGGCAATGACCATGCTCTCTTTCAGCTGGTCGTACTCTGCGTGGAGTTGCTCGTCGCTGGCCGGGCTCTCCTCCATGGCCTTGCGCACCATGGCCGACACCAGGATGCGGGTGCGCAGCTGTTCGAGTTCCTGAATTACCTTGGGGTCCTTGTCCAGATCTCGCTGGAGCGCGTCCTGGTAGACGAGTTCTTGGGTGACTAGCTCGTTTAAAAGGGCCTTTTGGTCCTGTTGTTGGTCCGAATCGGCGCGGGCGCCGCGGTATTGGTTCAGCTCAATTTCGGTGATGGCCTTGCCGTTGATGGTGGCAACGACCGTTCCCTGTTGTTCCCCGGTTGCTTCTGTGCCCCCTTCTTCGTTGCAGCCAGCGATGCCGAGTGAAAGCCCGAACACGGTAGCGAGCAAGAGAGGGGTTCTGCGGTTATATAACTCCATCGTTATTATTTTCGCTCCTGATTATGAAGAGGATTTGCCAGGGGTTCCGCCTGAAATGCTCCCGGATATCATTCTGGTCCGGCATGGCGGCGCTTGGAGTACCGTACACCATGCGGGACGTTCGAGCAGCCTCCCGTCCCCGAGCCGCCGACGGCGTTTGTCTACCGGATTCTATCGCAGGGGTCCATGCGCTGAACAATTACTTCTTCGCAAATTTGGCCATATCTATTGATTTGCGGGTCACGGGGCGCCGGGGATGGGCTCCAGGGGCTCATTCGCCTATATTCATGCCATTGCCAGCACCTCAGGAGGAGGGCCATGGCCAGAACGTTTCTCCCCGAACTGCAGAGTGAGGAGAGTCGGCGTGCGGTAGCGGAGGCGAGTGTGGCGCTGCTGGATCGGTGGGGCCTCGATGAGGGCCAGGAGAAGCTTCTGCTTGGTATCGACGCGATCAGGCCTTATCGCGAAGGCGAACCATTGCCTGATAACCTCGATGTGCTGGCCCGTGCCGGTCAGCTGCTTGCCATCGATCGTGCCCTGAAAAAGCGCTACGCCGACGACCCCATGATGCGGGACAACTGGGTCAAGTTTCCCAACCCGGCGCTCGGCGACTTTACGCCCTTACTGGTGATGCTCGGCGGACCCGACGGTCTGGTGCGCGTCCGGGACGTCGCGGAATCTCCGCCGGGGAGCACGGAAACCGGGGGATAGGCGGTACAGGACAGCGACGGCGGTCCCCTTACGGCTCTCGTGAGAAATGGGCCATTGCCTTGCCATCGCCCATGAGGGTCGCGGTGCCGTCTCCTTCCAGGTTCAGGCGGTAGTGCTCTTCGATGTCGGTGTCGAAGGCGGGCTTGCAGCTCATGGAAATCGCCTGTTTGCTCTCGCCGCTCCAGAAGCAGTGCCTTCCCGCCTCTTCCTCGCCGAATTCGAAGAGGTTGGCGCGTCCTTCGTAGGTGACCTCGAGTCGACCGAATTTGGAGCCCGACTCGCTTGTCGCGGCCCAGGTACCGGTTGCCGGGTGCGGCGAGCAGCCGGCGAGAGCCAGAAGGAGCATCGCTGCGCCCAGGAGAGATAAAGTAGTTCCCGCACGATTCATGGTGCTTTTCCAAGAGAGACCGAAAGGGGGAAACCTACGCCCATTCGACAGGGTGGGCAAACCCGGCTGCATCATTACGCCCCGGGGTTTCCAGTGTAGTATGGCCGGGAGCCGAACGGGAAACTGCGATGAAAAAGCTGAAGCATGAGGCAGAGCTGGTGAAAGAGGCGATTCTAGCCGGTATGAAGTATGGCGAGGAGCGGGGCGTGGTCGAGTTTGAAGCCACCGATTCGGCGAGCGAAAAGATTCTGTACCTCTACCGGCTACTGGTGCACGACAAGAAAATCCAGCCCTTGCCGGAGGAGCAGGTCTCGCAACAGACCATGCGTCATAAGCTGGCACTGTGGTACGCGAAGCAGCTGCCGAAGGGGCATCCATTGCTGAAGTAGGGCGATTGGGGCAAACAATGACTGGAGAGACGATGGTACGACTGGGGTTGGTGGGTTCGATGATGGCAGCGCTTCTGAGTGGCTGCGCGATGGTAAAAGAGCACGTAAAGCAGCCGGAGGTGGATCTGCGCGATGTTCAGGTGGTGGCGATGTCGCTGGCCGACGTGCAGCTCGCCTTCGATTTGGATGTCCGCAATCCCAATCCCGTTGGCATATCGATGCAGGACCTGAGCTACCGGCTCGAGCTTGCGAACAAGACCTTTTCGAACGGTACTCTGGGTGAGCGGTTGCGGATTGGTGCGAACCAGCAGTCGCGCATCACCCTTCCCCTTACCCTTCGTTACAGCGACGTGCTCGATTCGCTCACGGACCTGGGCGGAAAAGATGAGCTGGATTACCGGATCAGCGGTGAGGCGAAGTTCGGTCTCTTTGCGATCCCCTACTCCCAGTCGGGTAGCATTCCGGTGCCCCGGTTGCCCGATGTCTCGGTACAGAGTCTGCGGGTCAACGGCCTCAGCCTTTCCGGTGCGCAACTGGCGGTTGGGCTCAAGGTGAACAACACCAACCGCTTTCCCATCCGGTTTAATGGCCTCGATTACCAGATCAAACTCGGCGATGCCTCTGTATTGAACGGCGAGAGCACCCAACCGTTTGCGGTGGAGCCGAACCGGACGGAAACGCTACCGCTGAGCCTCAACCTGGACTACGGCCAAATCGCGGGTCTCACGCAGGTGTTAAAGCAGGGTGGTTCGCTGCCGGTGGCTTTCACCGGCAATCTGAAAATCCCCGGTGCCACCAGTGAGGTGACTCTTCCCTACCAGTGGAGCGGGGATGTGCCATTCAGGCGTTAACTATTTCTGGCGGCGTTAGGACATCTTCAGGGGCCGGAAGCGTCTTCGTCTTCCTCCGGCTCCTCGTCCTCGTAATCACCTTTCATGTCGATGCCCAACTCCTTTCCGACTTCCACCCAGCGCTCCTCGGCTTCGCAGGGACAGCAGTCGCACCAGTAGGCGATGCCTTCGTGCATGCTGAGGCTCTTCTTTTTCCGCTGTTTGGTCTGGCGCCTGTTGTCGCCGGACCCCTGTTCATCTGCCATGACGCTCTCCTCCCGTCCCGCTTCGGCCGTTACCGACCAGTGTAGTGCGACACGGAGCGGCGCATGCAGGTCGTTCTTCAGTTGTCGTTTGCATTGTGACGGGCTAACGCGCGACCTACGGGGCAGTTTGCAGGTCGGCCTTCAGGCCGTCGTTTGCGCTGACGGGCCAAAGCCTGACCTGCGGGGGCAGCACCGTATTGCCCTCGCCGTGATGCTTTCGTGAGCGGATATCGCCCCGGGGCGGGCCTCCTACCGGAAGGGCCGGACGCTTTCCGACCTATCGGGTAGGAGGGGCGCCTTCGCCGCGATGTTCACGGTTCGGCGGTTTATTCCTGACGATGCAAAAAAGCGATGGCCAAAGGAGCTTGGTTATTTGCTCTTGCGAGCAGCATAGGGGGAGCCTGCACCTATTCCGCTACGGGCGTTGAGGTCGCTGGCAACCTGTTCGGCGTGTTCGGTAACCGCCTTGAGGGTTCCGGGCTTTTGGCCGGTGACCACCGAGGTGCCGCGTTCAATGATGTAACAATGCCAGTTATTGCCTTCCATTCCTTCGGGTTTCTTTGCTTTCTTGACGCTGACTACGCGATATTGCGGACGTACTCTGGGTTTTTCTTCAACTGCAGACATGGCACTCGCTCCTTGTGATTGCCGTTTAATGGAGGCTGAAACGCCGCGCCGACCAGCAGTCTGCCGGACTTAGGCTGCTCCTGTGGTGCAGGATGAAAGAACGGCTCGAATTTTCCCGATTTATTCGTTGCGTAGAACCACCAGGGGCCTTAAAATCGTGAACATCCAGCCTTGCTTTACCCATCTTGCTGCTACAGGCCGCCTAAGCCTGACAGGCTGCTAGCTTCGAACGCGCCAGTTTAACAGATCCCGTACCCTATCGCCATCTCTACAGATACCCCTCCTGCTCCGCCACGGCAGACAGCAGTCCCCGCCCGCCATCGAGGCTGTTCATGATGCCGTGGCGATGGTCGATCCACCATTTGGCATCCACCTGCCCCTCCAGGTAGGCGATTGCCCGTTTGATCCCCTGGGTGACTGTGCTCCAGTGCTCCGGATCCTCCGCTTCGGCCTCGGCACTGACCTGATCAGTCCACTTGAGCACCTTGTTGACGGCGCTGAAGGCCTTGATACGGATACCTTCGGCCCATTCCACCTGTTTTTCGGAACCGTCCAGGGGCGGCAGGCCCTGTTCGCGGGCGGCGAGCCGGGCCTCATCCGCTTTCTGTTTGCGCTCCTTCGCCATCTCTTCGGCCTGGCAGAGTCGGCAGGGGGTGTCGGCCAGTTGGCGAACGCGCTCCTCCCAGGTGACGTCGTCATCACCGTAGAAGGGATGCAGCGCGATGTGGCCACAGATGTGGTTCACCACTTTCAGCTCGAACACCTCACGGCTTTCGCCGTTGCCCTGGTTGGGGCCGATCAGGGTGCAGGGAATGTCCCGCTCCGCACACCAGCCGGCGACCCCCAGTTGCTGGGTGGATTCATAGACGCGGCGGATGGTGGCACCGGTAAAGTTGCGTTCGATGACCGCGGCCTTGAATTTGCCGGCGGAGGTGAAATCGCCGGCTGGGCGCATTACCAGTCCGTCATGGCCGATATGCCACTGCCGGAGCCACTCGACGGTCTGTTCCCGCACCGCCGAACTGCGGCCGGTGATGATCATCACCGGCACACCCTCCCCCCGCGCCTGATTGAGACGATCGATGAGCGGGAGATTCGGCATGTCATCCGTGCAGGCCTCAAGGAACCGGTCCCAGTCCTTGACCCCATCGTCGTTGTAGAGGTGGTGCAGGCGATGTTCGAGCAGGGCGATCACCCCGTCGAGGCCGCAAATCACGATTTCCTTCGGTTTAGACATGCCTTCCACTTTACCCGATTCCTTCTCCGCGAACTCCAGCTTGGCGGTGAATTCGCCCCGCCTTTGCTAATTTTTGAATAGATGGGCGCTTGCCCGGATTCGGACATGAAACACTACACTGGGAGAGGCCATGGAAAAGGACCAGCTGTTCTGGGATCAAGTGGAGAGGCGCTGGCTGCCCGAAAACGACGATCTGGAGCGTGACGCCGTCCAGAGCGTGTTGATTCATCTGCGCAGGCGAATCCCCCAGGAGGAGGCTGAACACCTGTTCGGGCAACTGCCGTCATCCATCGGGTCGCTTTCGCTGGAGCCGCGGCTTCTGCAACAGGAGATCGAGGGCGGGCGGCCCGTGGACGCCCTGGATGCGCCTGAGTTTTTCCGCGTGGTTGGCAGCGAACTGGAGACTTCGGACGACATCGCGGAAAAGGCTACCGAAGCAGTTTTCGGTGCAGTCAAGCGGGTACTCCCCATTAAAGAGACAAAGCACGTCGCGGGGTTGATGCCGACGGAGCTACGGAAGGTCTGGTTGCGGGCCTGAATTTCCCGATGGCGGCTCCCGGGCGAAGCGGTTCTTTCCGGGACCGTTTCGGTGATGAGTCGGTCATTTCGGGAATTCGGCTTATCGGATGCCGCTGCCCTGATAGAAGGATTACAGGTATTCGCCCGGCACGTTCTCTTCAATCACTCCTTGCGGAGTCACAATCCAGTGGCGCATCTGTGCCGTATCCCGGCAGGACTGCGGGACGTGGGCATTGGTCAGCATCTCTGTCAGCGCCAGTGCATCCGACTGGTCGATGACCGTGTTGTCGATTATCACCCAACAACTTCGTCCATTGTTGTGGATCCGGAATTCATGACCGTCATTCAGCTTTCGGTGATAGATATCCCGGTGGCCGGCGTGTGTCTCCAGACATTTCCGGATGGCATTGATCTTTTCCATGAGCAGGCTCCCTGATTTGTTCCGCTTTGATCAACTCTAGCCCGGATTTGTCACTGGATGCGTGGCCTCTCCTTACCCTCTGTTCCCACAGCGAATTTTCTTCGGTTGGAAATACACCCGCCCTCACCCATGCAACGGTGAGAAATCCGGGCCAGGTCACCTGCACGCAACGAGTTTAGTAAGCTGGCCTCTGGCAGCTGGTCGGCTTCGGCAAATCGGCGTCCCGTCCACCTGTCCACTGTATCCCGGTGCAGGAAAACGGCGGATAGCCAATCATTTATCGGGTCGGCGCTCTAAACTGACGGCAGATTGTCAGGAAACCGCCAATGCCCTGCATTCTGCATATCGACATGGACGCATTCTTTGCGGCTGTGGAGCTTCAGCGGCACCCTGAGCTCCAGGGCGAACCGGTGGTGGTGGGCGGCCGGGGCATACCTTCCGAGCGAGGGGTGGTGTCGACCGCTTCCTACGAAGCCAGGCGCTTTGGTGTCCATTCGGGAATGCCTTTGCGCACAGCCTTTCGGCTCTGTCCGCTCTGTCATTTTCTGCCGGTCGACGGCCCGACCTATCTGAAGATTTCCGAGCACATCAAAGCCCTCCTCCGGGCGTATTCGCCAACCGTGGAGGAGGGCGGTATCGACGAGGCATTTCTCGACCTGTCGGAGGTGGCCGATCCGGTCGGGATCGCCCGTATCATCAAAGAACGCATCCGCGAAGAGACGGGGCTTACCGCTTCTGTGGGCATCGGCCCCAATAAGCTGCTGGCGAAAATGGCTTCCGACCTGGAAAAACCGGATGGGCTGGTGGCACTTGCCGAGGAGGATATCGAGCGTCGGATTTGGCCACTGCCGGTGAGGCGCCTCTGGGGAGTGGGGCCAAGGACCGAAGCCCATCTGAAGAGCATGGGGGTGAAAACCATCGGCGAACTGGCCGGAATCCCGCCAGCCGTCCTCGTTGAGGAGTTCAAACCCTCCCGTGGGCACTACCTCCACCGGGCCGCTCACGGTATCGACGACACTCCGCTGACTGCCCAGCGGGTGCCCAAATCCCTGGGCCACCAGGCAACCTTCCAGCACGATACGGGAGACCCGGAAACGGTCGAAGCCGAGCTGAACGCCCTGACAGAGGGCTTGGTAATGCGCCTGCACAATATGCGTTCACTCGCCCGAAGCGTCAGCGTGAGGCTGCGCTATGCCGACTTTGAGAGTCATACCCATGCCCTGCACCTGCCAGAGCCGACGGATGACTCTGCCGTCCTCATCGAGGCGGCAAGAAAGAATCTGCAGCGATTCGATTGGCAGCAAGCGAGAAAAGTGCGGTTGGTGGGCGTGCGTTTCGGTGATTTGCATCCCGCTGGAAAGCTGAATTCACAGCCTTTTCCTTGAACTCGAAAGCCTCCCGGTTACACGCTGACAGCGACATAAGTCCTTGAAAGCGGGGGCACGCCTTGAATACACCTGCAGGGATGCAGGAAGGGTTCCAGTTGCTACCGTTTCCCCGGGGATGGTGCTAAAGTGCTTTTCGCAGCTAATTTGCTTGTCATTTCAATAGCTTATAAGCCTATAAGGAAAATCTCCGAGGTAGCCCTATGCAATCCGGCCCACGACGAATCGTTACCCCTTTCCGCCCCATTCCGCTGGAAGTGCCCGAAGGCATCAAGCCCAACGAGTTCTTCAACAGCACCGAAAACCTGAATGACCTGGAGCACAACAACGGGCTGTTGAGCAATCCGGAGAATCTGCTGCTCTACCGCAAGGCCCTGGGACACAGCAACGAGTTTGATGCCTCGATTATCTACAACACCTCGAAGTGCATCCTCAATCCGCTGGGTCGGCCGGTGCGTCGCACCCAGGTCCCGGAGGGGGTGAAACACGTCTGGAACCGGATGAATCAGGTCATCATCAACTACATGCTGGAGCGTTATCCGGACCCGGAGCAGCACCTGATCCTGGCGGGCGAGGCGAGCCTGGACGCCACCTGGCCGCTCACCTCACCCGGGGTGCCCAGCATCCGCATGCTGCACAACCACTTCATGGTGTTCGACAAGACCGCGCTGCGCGATGCCGAGCCGGCCGACCTCGATGACCCCAACCTCACCGATGGCGGGCAGCACAGCCTGTTCGAGAAGTACATGCATGACGTCTACCGGGAGTTCATCTGCGAGGCACTCGACCTCTCCGTGCTCAAGCCGGTGAGCGACGAGTCGGCCCGGCTGGACCTGACCGGCTATCCACAGGGGCTGCCGAGCTGGGAGATCCCGGGCGGCGGGGCCACTCTGGAGAACATCCGCTTCTGGCATGAATACGACGAGGTGCTCAAGGGCTTTCTGGATTTCTACCGCACCTTTTTCAGCCAGGTCTCCACCCGCAACGCGCCGATGCCGCCGGATCTCTACTTCCCCGATGCGGTCGAGCGGGTGCTGATGTTCAACAACGACTTCCTTACCACCGCCAAGAAGGTGCGCGACCGCTGCATCACCGACCCGGCCTACGCCAATGCCGTACGCTGGCAGCCCGCCTTCAAGCAGCTCATCTACCGCAATGACGAGGGCAAGCTAATCGTCACCATCAGCCAGAACTCGATCGGCAATGCCATTACCGAGATGCTGGGTGTGTCGGTGAAGCGCGTGCCCGATGCCGAGGCCTACGAAAGAGCCGAGCCCGAATTGATCGAGCGTCTGCTCGAGGTCCGCCGTCGGCTCATCGAGGCCGATCTGGGTGAGGGAATCGAGACCAAGTACTGGCCGGCCGAGTAAATAGGTAATACTGCCACAGGGCATACGGAAACGAATCGAAGAGTGTTCCCGGTCTGTCCTGTGGTGCACACTTTTGGCTCATAGCCGCCTCGATTTCTATCTTTCGACTTTTCGCGGGGTCTGCTCGCCCGGGTGATCGCACATGGCCCAGGAAATCGGTCATCCCTTGTCACCCCGCCTGCACGGGGTTACAGGGAATGATGGAGGGGGTGAGTAGTTACTTCGCGGGCTTCTTTCGCGTAACAACTATCCTGTCGGGTAAGTGTGCGCTCACTCCTCTCTCGATGCAGGTCAGAAGGCGCCCCACCGCTAGGCAAAGAGGTATTGCTTTCCTTGAGGCGATACGATTTTGCCATTAATACTTGACAAGACGGGTGGGTATATATTTAAATCCATTCTAAATCTCTGGATATAAGCGGCTGACCGGCTGCATCCAGCAGAGGAAAAAACCCGAATCAATTGGAGGAGTAGCAATGGAGCTTCCTGAACGTGATGGTGATGGCTACCTCACCGATATGAATGCATGGACTCCGGAAATCGGCGCAGCCATGGCTGAACAGGATGGTATCGAACTCGACGACACCCGGTGGGCCCACATCATGAAGGCTCGCGAATACTACGACGAGAACTCCGTGGTGCCTCCTATCCGGAAGTTCGCCAAATTTGCGGGTGAAGACCAGAAAGAGATGTTCAAGCTCTGGTTGACCGGCCCCATGAAGCCGATCACCAAATACGGTGGTCTGCCGAAGCCGACCGGCTGCGTTTAGCCGCCGGTCGGACTTAGGAATAATCTACGCGGCAGCACGCTCCCCGACAATGCTTCATGCATTGTCGACGACCGCCAGTGGCGGCATGCGCTACTCTACAACCTGCGTTGACCCACAGGGATGTGGGGAATGCAGGAGGATTGCAGGGAGCAATCCCTGCGGAC
>NZ_JAENYR010000043.1:0-3666 GCF_016841685.1 Thiohalomonas denitrificans | reverse complement strand
GACCCACAGGGATGTGGGGAATGCAGGAGGATTGCAGGGAGCAATCCCTGCGGACCCACAGGGATGTGGGGAATGCAGGAGGATTGCAGGGAGCAATCCCTGCGGACCCACAGGGATGTGGGGAATGCGGGAGGATTGCAGGGAGCAATCCCTGCCATGCAGGCATGCGCTGACGGGAGAGCAGTCCAAATTTCCTCGATTTTCGTTACGAAATTCACGTTCTCAAAAATCGTGAACATTTTGCCTCGCTCTCGCTACGATTATCCAAGCTCGACAGGCTGCCAACGCGCTGGAATAGGGTCTCAAAAACGCCTCCGGATTCGCTCCGGAGGCGTTTTTTATTCGGCCCTGAAGGCGAGGCACAAAAAAAACCCGCCGAATGGCGGGTTTTTTGTGCCGGGCTTAACGCTCCTTAATTGGGAGCGCTGCAGACCAGCTCCTCCATGATTTTGCCGCTTTCCACTTCCTTGATGATCTTTTCATATTCCGGGCTCAGCGGGCAGCCGCAGGAATGCTCCTTGGTGGCGTGCAGGCGGGCCTGCTCCATGTGCCACTGGGCGACTTTTACGTGTTGGTCTACGTTCATGATGGCTCCTTGTTCGTGAATGGCTAACCGGATTTAGATGCGTTCTAATATACCGGTGCAAGGGATCGGATTCAAGTACCGCGGCTGATACCTCCAGCAATACGGCGGGCCAATGGACTTTGGTCACGCAGGAGGTTTATTTGGCGCAGTTGCACCCGTCGGGAGCGAGGCAGGGACTGGCCGTGGCCTGACGGGGCTATTTATGCAGTGGGGGCTTCCGCGAAAAAGCAGGTGGAACTGCTGGGAGTACCCGATGTTGGTCCAGCGGGAAACCGCTGCCGAAGGATGCCAGCGTACCGAGGGTGCCGGACCTCTGCTGGCCATCGAGCGGGCGCTACAGCGGCTTTATCCGGACGACCGGGTGATGCGGGACTACTGGATTTCATTTCGAAACGAAAAATTGGGGCCTCTCACCGGTGGCGATCATGCTCCGTGTCAAAGGATTCGAAACCCGTGCGGGTACTTTTGGAGTCACGGCAGATGAAACGGCCAGGTTGCAGTAGGACCCGACCGTTTCGATTCCGCCCTCGGGATCGGTTGCCGCTACGGCATCTGCAGCCCGCCACCGGGGCCGCCGCCCATTCCTCCCACTCCGCCGCCCTGTCCAGGGGTAATGATGGAGGAGGCGGATTCGCGGCGCATCTCCTGGAGCTGTTCGAGGGTATCCTGGATGCCCTTTTTGGTCGCTTCGGGGAACTGCTCCAGTGCCTCTTCGAGGGTGTCCACCTCCATTTCAAAGGAGACCGGCAGGGCGCCCATCTGGGTCATCAACTGCGTCTGGCCCAGAAACAGGATTCCACGGCTGTCATCGGTGCTGCCGTCGGTCTTCACCGGGGTCATGCGCCGCAGAATGCCCGCCTGGCGATCGGTGAAGGTGTCTTCACGATAGAGGTTGGCGGTATCCAGTCTGATTTCGGGCAGTTCGTCTTGATTCATGATCCTCTCGTCCGGTTTCTCGACAATGCCTCTAAGGATAACAACTCTGACACGAGGGACGAAAAACACCAGAGGCGTCAGGTTGCTCGCCTCCTCGACACTATAGCTGTTCCGGAATCGTATTTAATACGCTCCTTTGGCGACATACCGAGATGCCGTAGGAGCGGCGGAAGCCGCGATTCGGCATATCGCGACTTCCGTCGCTCCTACATGCATGGACACCAATAGGAGCCTGTTGGGTGGGGTGAGTTATGCGAACCCCGGGCTGATTTTGTTGGGCTTCGTTCCTCAGCGCCAACCTGCATTTTGGACCCCATTGCTATTCTCGGACAGGCTCTTGACCACGCGCCACTCGCCACTCGCCACTCGCCACTCGCCACTCGCCACTCGCCACTGCTTTTTAATGCCAGGGCATATCCGAGCCCGGGAAGACCAGGCGAAGGCCGCTGAACCGGTAGCGATCATCGGGCGCGGCGTGATGGCGATAGCTGGTGTGGCGCAGGATCAGCTGGCTGTGCAGGCAGCCCCCGCGCAAGGGATAGTGATCCGCCTCGAATGCGGTGGCGGCTTCGGGGTACTTCGGTGCAGTGTAGCCGGTGTAGGGCTCGAACGGATTGGCGCACCACTCCCAGACCCGCCCGCGGTCGGTGATCGCCTGGCTGCGCACGGCTACTTCCCACTGGTATTCGTGCTGGAGTACGGCGCCGGCGAGTCGCTCACCCTGAGAGGCGACCCACCTGGCATAGGCCTCGGCCTCATGGCGACTGACTCCCATCACCGGCTCTTCGGCTACCAAATCGAATGGGCCATTCAGGCCGACACCGTACCAGGCACCGGCCGCATCCCGGCGCCAGTGGACCGGATGGTGTGAATGGGACGCCCGCCAGCGGTTGCCCTCCTCGCTCCAGTAGGCGGGCTCGTCGTAGCCGCCGGCCTCCATGAAGCTGAGGAATGCGCCACTGGTCACCGGTAAGGAATCGATGCGGAAGGCGTCGAGTTGTACCACCTGGGTGGGCAGTTCGTTGTCGCGAGCAGCCGGGTCGTCCTTTGCCCCCACCCGGAACATGCCCTTGTGTACATCGACGTGCTGTTCGGAGGGCGGACACGGCTCCAGTGGCGTGCTCACCTGATAAGGAAAGGATTCCTGCAGGCGCCGCGCCGTCAGCTGGGCCAGGGTCCTTTCGTAGAGCCGCCCGTACTCCTGGAGGATCAACAGCGGCAGGCGGTTGTCTTCAAGGGTGGAGTCGGCGGGCAGCAGGCGCTGTGGATTGGCAAGCCGCATGAGATTCTCGTCCTGCAGCTCCAGTGCCCAGTTCAGCAGATGTTCACGGGGAGGGAGCTGTTGAATCAGGGCCTCGTCCGGCTGTACCCCGGCGGCGAACAGCGGGCGCACCCGCGCTGTCATGTCCTCGTCGCCTTCCAGAACCTCACGCAGCCAGTAGGTCTCCACATACACACCGCGGCCGAACAACCAGGCGAGTGGCGGGATTTCGGCGGTAAAGCTGCGGTAGGCGTCGGCATCGGGTACCGACTCCAGGAGGTGCGCCATCATTTGATGCATCTGGCTCAACTGGCCGAGAATTTCGTGCGTTTTCATCTCTTTCTCGCTGTGCGCGCGACAGGCAGTGATCGTAGCCGATGCCGCCCGGAACCGAAACGGGGTGATACGCCTCCGTTTTGTAGGAGCCCGGCCGCTGAGCAAATATTGGTTTCGTTCGGCATTCGCCCTTGGACGGGCTCCTGCGGTGAAAGGAACAACTGGAACAACTCAGGGTAAACGCATACTCCCATTTTTGGTGCCGGCGAGCGAACCAAGTCCTCGATAGCAGGTACGCTGTGAAGACGACCTACAGGGATGTAGGAAGTGAAGATGATGCCGGAGCAATCATCGTTCATCCGTGTACGCTCGACGGCAGCATCCCTCGACAAGTGTGCTCCTGCATTGTCTAACACCGCCATCCCTGGCGGCGTGCTGCCGACGACCTGCTGTCAAGGACTTACACCGCTCGCTTCAAAGTAGGCGGTTGCCCTGAGGAACGACCATAGCGGGAGAGGCTCCTAGGAGCCTGTCGGACTTAACACTGATCGACTCGGCTCGGGCATCCTGCTTCGCTCTGACTCCTCCATCCATGGAGTCGTGCGGA
>NZ_JAENYR010000042.1:11397-32287 GCF_016841685.1 Thiohalomonas denitrificans | reverse complement strand
GGTTTGGGAGCAGGAGATTACTTCGTCGCCAGGGCTCCTCGTAATGACAGCGGGGAGGGCAAGTTCATCAGGAGGAGCCTCAGCGACACGGCAATCTCGCTGTTAAGACACCAGATTACTTCGTCGCCGGGGCTCCTCGTAATGACAGCGGGGGGGAAGTTCTTCAGGAGATAGCCGTGAAACCGGAGCCGTAGCGGTGAGCCGCAAAACGGCAGTGCGGTTCCGACTCATTGAGAAGCGGCAGATAGCCGCTAAATTCAGAGTACTTGGAAATTCTGGCGGAGAGGGAGGGATTCGAACCCTCGAGGGGCGCTAACCCCTGCCGGTTTTCAAGACCGGTGCTTTCAACCGCTCAGCCACCTCTCCAGCGGGAGAGAAGCTTAACCGATTACCCCTGTGGTTTTCCAGCTTGATTCTCCTGTGCTTACCGGTATCCTTAAGGAACGAAAGACCGTAAAACCGGTCGTATACAAACGTTGTCGTTCTTAAGATACGGTTTCGGAAACTTTACGAGGAGTACCGATGAATCCCAATAATAGCGCGGTTGCCCATTCGGTCGAATCGACCCTGGCGGTCAACAAATTAATCAGAAATACCTATACGCTGCTGGCCATGACGCTGCTCTTCAGCGCGCTGATGGCGGGTGTGTCGCTTGCCATACAACCGCCCCCGATGACGTCTCTGTTAACACTCGGTGGCGCGATGCTGCTGATCTGGCTGGTGCTGCCGCGTACGGCCAACTCGACGGCAGGTCTGGGCGTGGTGTTTGGGATTACCGGACTGCTGGGCTTTGGACTCGGCCCGATGCTGGAGATGTATCTGGCGCTGTCCAATGGGCCGCAGATCGTCGGCACCGCTTTGGGCGGCACCGGCGTCATCTTCCTGGGGCTGTCCGGCTATGCGCTGGCGACCCGCCGTGATTTCAGCTTCATGGGCGGTTTCCTGTTCGTGGGCATGCTGGTGATTCTGGCGGCGATTCTGGCCAATATCTTCCTGCAGATCCCGGCCCTGTCGCTGACCATCTCCTCCGTGGTCATCATGCTGATGAGCGGTTTCATTCTTTATGACACCGGTCGGATGGTGAATGGCGGCGAGAGCAACTACCTGCTGATGACCGTCAGTCTCTACCTGAGCATCTTCAACATCTTCATTCATCTGTTGAACCTGCTCGCGGCGTTTACCGGTCGCGACTGACTCTATCGGTAGCATCCGTCAAAAAGCCCCGGTCTTCCGGGGCTTTTTTGTGGGTCCGTCCGGATTGGGGAGGGGCGCGCCTTCGTGGCGATTCTTTCCAAGAAACGCCGGGGCGGCCCTCCCATGGGAAGGAAGGCCAAGCTTCCGGGTATAATTTCCGGCGCTACGGTGGGTAACGGCGCGTGTAAGCCGCGCTCTTACGGCATTCTTCGTACGGTGCGCGCCCGGAAGCCCGGAGTGGCTCTCCTATGTGGGGCGTGGCTGGTTTTTTGATTTTGAACCGAAGAGATTAACGTATGGATTGGATGAAACTGGGGGCGGCCCTGCTGATTGGGGCCATGATCGTCTTTCTGCTTCCCCGCGCCAAGCAGATGATGGCGCAGAGCCGGGAGGCCACCAGTGCGGACTGGAAGGGGCTGCTGATACCGCTGCTGGCGGTGATTGGGTTTGTGATTTTGCTGATACTGGCGGTTCGCTAGTGGGCCTGTCCGAGAACATCGTTTTCTTAACTGCTCACCCCTTCAAGACATTTCCACCGCCGAGGCGCAGCGTTTGCAGAGAGAACCTGGTCATCTCTTTTCAGGAAAACAGGCATCATGCATGTGCCGAGATACGAGGCGCATAACGCTGCGATTGCAGAGCATTATTTACCGTTCCATGCTTCAGCGCAGAGCTACGAGTAGTTACAAAAGAGGGGGCGAGCAGTTACTGTTTTTAGGTGGGGTGACGAACCCCAACGCTGATTGTTGGGCTTCGTCCCTCAGCACCAACCTACATTTTGAGCCCACGGACAGGACTCGTGGCCACTGAGGACGCCAGGCTGGCTGCGCCGAACGGGATTTCAGGGACTGGAGGAGAAGGTACGGGCGCGGCCCTTGAGCTGATATTTGATCACCGCCTGGTTATGCTCCTCCAGTGTCGCGGAGAACACGTGACTGCCATCTCCGCGGGAGACGAAGTAGAGCGATTTGCCGTCGGCCGGGTGAAGCGCGGCATCGATGGCTTCCCGACCGGGCATGGCAATAGGAGTCGGCGGCAAGCCCGAATGCCGGTAGGTATTGTAGGGATTGTCGCTGTCGTTCAGGTGGACACGGCGAAGATTGCCATCAAACTCCTCTCCCAGGCCGTAAATGATGGTGGGGTCGGTCTGCAGGCGCATCCCCATATTCAGGCGACGCACGAAGACGCCCCCGATCGCAGCGCGCTCTTCGGGGACGCCGGTCTCTTTTTCGATGATTGAGGCAAGAATGAGGGCCTCGTAGGGTGTTTCGAAGGGCAAGCCTTCATCCCTCTCGTCCCAGGCCGCTGCCAGATAGGACTGCATCTCCCGGTGGGCACGCCGGAGGAAATCAACATCCTTGGTACCACGGGGGAAGCTGTAGGAATCGGATAGAAACTGCCCCTCCGGATGCTCTTCTGCCAAGCCCAGGCGCTCCATTATGGCTTCCGGGTCAAGGTCCGTCAGTGTCTGTTCAAGATAGGGATTACCGTGAATTGCATCCATGACCTGGAAAAAGGTCCAGCCTTCAACCAGAGTCAGGGAGTACTGTTTTGCGCGGCCTTTTACCATCTGCTGTAGCAGTTGAGGCGGCGTCGTGTCGGGCTCAACATGGTACTCCCCGGCCTTGATATCCGCTGCCACGTCTTTTATCCGGGCCATCCAGACCAGCAGCCTGTCGTCGCTGATGACGCCCTGTTTTTCGAGGCGAGCCGCCAGCGCCGACAATGGCGTGCCCGGCGCCACCCGGATGTCTATGCCCTCGTCATCGATATTCAGCGGGGCCTCGACGAAGTTCTGGTAACGCACCAACTGCCAGCCTCCGAACAGACTGGCGGTCAGGATGGTCAAACCCAAAAACTTGAACAGTAGTTGCCGCACTCTACCCCTCCAAGACTCTATCCAAGGCGCTTTTCAGTGTAGCCGTGATCGTCGCCCGGGGGCAGTCCTGACCTTTCAAAATGCGAATTGGCCACATCCGCAGCAACGAATTGGTGAGAAAAGCACCCTCCGCCTGCTGGAGGGTCGCCAGGGTCACCCTCTCCTCCCTGGCAGGGATCCCCAGGGATTTTGCGAGTTCGAGCACCCTGTTTCGCATGACGCCAGCCACACCACAACGGTCGAGCCGGGGGGTCACCAGTGTGCCCCTGTCGACCAGGAACAGGTTACTCATCGTCCCTTCCACCACAAAACCCTCACTGTCCCTCATCAGGCCTTCGGCAATCTCGGGGTTCTGCCATTCGTTACGGGCCATCACCTGTTCCAGCCGGTTGAGGTGCTTGAGCCCGGCGAGTGCCGGATTGAGCCCGAGCGGCGTACGGCACAGCCGCACGACCACGCCGGAGTCAGACCAGTCCGATGGATAATCAGGGAACGGGCTTCTCATGACCAGCCGGGTCGGTTTCGGCTCATCCGGCTTCCGATACCCTCGCCCCCCCGCGCCCCGGGTTATCACCAGTTTGGCAACACACCGAATCTCGTCGGCGGTAACCTGCGCTACCTCTTGGGCAAGCTGCTCGGGATCGGGTGAAGGAATATCCAGCACTCTGCATCCGGCCATCAGACGCTCAAGGTGAGCATCCCAAAGCTCGGGTTTGCCGCCACGCACGGTGATGGTCTCGAAGACGCCGTCACCATACTGGAGCCCGCGATCACGCGGATCCACGCATGCGGCCGGTTCGCCGTTTACCAGCAGCACGGCAGGCAACCGGATGGACAGGAGTGGCCTGTAAGACTGAGTACCGCCATGGCGATTTCACTGCGAAAGCCGATCGGACCGATGAACAGGCCCGATCAGACAATCAGTCGGGTTTCTTGAACACGAGCGTGCCGTTGGTCCCGCCGAATCCGAAGGAGTTCGACAGAGCGACCTTGATCTCCATCTCGCGCGCCTCATTGGCCGCATAATCGAGATCGCACTCGGGGTCCTGATTGAAGATATTGATGGTCGGCGGTGCGACCTGGTCCCGAATGGCGAGGATGGTGAAGATCGCCTCGACACCCCCGGCGGCGCCCAGCAGGTGGCCGGTCATGGATTTGGTGGAGCTCATCACCAGCTTGTAGGCGTGGTCTCCAAAAGTCGTCTTTGCGGCATCGGTCTCCGCCTGGTCGCCGGCAGGAGTGGAAGTGCCGTGGGCGTTGATGTAGTTGACCTGGTCCGGATTCATGCCGGCATTGCGCAAGGCAGCGTTCATACAGCGCGATGCACCTTCGCCCCCTTTGGCCGGGAGCGTCATGTGATACGCGTCACCGCTCATGCCGTAGCCGATCACTTCGGCGTAAATTTTTGCACCGCGAGCCTTGGCGTGTTCGTACTCTTCGAGGACCACGACCCCGGCACCATCGGAGAGCACAAAGCCGTCACGTTCCGTATCCCACGGCCGGCTGGCCGTTGCGGGATCATCATTCCGGGTAGAGAGCGCCCGGGCCGCCGCGAAGCCGCCCAGTCCGCAGGGCGAGGTGGCCATTTCGGCACCACCGGCCAGCATCACGTCGGCATCACCATATTCGATATAGCGCGCCGCATCCCCCACGCTGTGGGTGCCGGTTGCGCAGGCGGTGACAATCGAGATGTTCGGACCCTTCAGGCCGTGAATGATGGAGACGTTGCCCGAAACCATATTGATGATGTTGCTCGGAACGAAGAAGGGTGAAACCTTGCGTGGGCCGCCTTTTTCATACGCCGCATGACCTTTTTCGATGCCCGGCAGTCCGCCGATACCGGAGCCGATGGAGACCCCGATGCGTTCGGCATTCTCCCCAGTCACCTCCAGGCCCGAATCCGCCATAGCTTCGGCGGCCGCGGCGATGCCGTAATGGATGAACGGATCCATCTTTTTCGCATCTTTTGGAGAGAGGTATTGAGTAATGTCGAAACCCCGAACCGAGCCGCCGAAGCGGGTCGAAAACGCGGAGACATCGAAATGCTCAATGGGACCGATGCCGCTCTTACCGGCAACGATGTTTTCCCAGGATTCTTTTACCGACAGGCCAACGGGGGATACCATCCCCAGGCCGGTGACAACGACACGTCGCTTAGCCAAGAGACCAACCCTTCCTAGTAATTCTCAAACAAAAGGCCGCGACCACACTAGTTACCCATCGTGGTCTACGGCCCCGGTTCGAATGCAAAACGATTAGCCGGCGTGGGCGTTGATGTAATCGATCGCCTGCTGAACCGTCGTAATCTTTTCCGCCTCTTCATCCGGGATCTCGGTCTCGAACTCTTCTTCGAGAGCCATAACGAGTTCCACGGTGTCGAGCGAATCGGCGCCAAGGTCGTCCACAAAAGAGGATGCGGTCTTCACTTCCTCTTCTTTAACACCCAACTGCTCAACAACGATTTTCTTGACGCGCTCTTCGACAGAACTCATGACGGATATATCCTCCCAGCTTGAGTAATTCGTCTTATCACTGCCGCGGTATTGTATTTAAAACCGCCGACAGATGCCATACAAAAGAAATGTTAGATACTACTTTATAATAATTTGATAACTGCCTGACCAGGCTTGATTTAAGCCATGTACATACCACCATTCACATGCAATGTTTCGCCGGTGATGTAGCCGGCTTCCGGCGATGCGAGGAAAGCCACCGCCGCCGCAATCTCTTTTGGAGCGCCGAGGCGCCCCAGCGGAATCTGGCCCAAGAGCGCCTCTTTCTGCTTATCGGGCAGGGCCCGGGTCATGTCGGTATCGATGAAACCGGGTGCCACGGCATTGACCGTAATGCCGCGGGCGCCAACCTCACGGGCCAGTGATTTCGAAAAACCGATCAGTCCGGCCTTGGCCGCGGAGTAGTTGACCTGCCCGGCGTTGCCGGAGACTCCCACCACCGAGGCGATATTGACGATACGGCCCCGGCGTGCCTTGGTCATGGCTCGCAGGCAGGCCTTGGCCATGCGGTAGGCGGAACTGAGGTTGGTGTCGATAATCGTGTCCCATTCCTCGTCCTTCATCCGCATCAGCAGATTGTCGCGGGTGATTCCGGCATTGTTGACGAGAATGGTCACTGCGCCAAACGCTTCCTGAACGGCCTTGATGGCTTCGGCCACGCTGTCGGTGTCGGTGACGTCCAGCTTCAACCCCTGGCCCTTGACGCCCGCCTCCTGCAAACGCGCAGTAATTGCCTCGGCGCCCTTGTCGGAGGTTGCGGTACCGATCACCGTAGCGCCGCGGCTGCCCAGTTCCAGGGCAATAGCTTCGCCGATGCCTCGGCTGGCACCAGTCACCAGAGCGATTTCGTCATTCCAGGACATTGTGTTCTGTCTCCCCTGCTATCTCTCTTAAACCGCAAAGAACGCTAAAAAGCGCATAATAACCGAGCTGTCGCTGCGGTTGCTTACTTCTTGATTCAGTCTTTGCGTCCTTTGCGGTTAACCTTCGTTTATCCGAGGGCCTCTTTTGCCTTGGCCAGGGTTTCGCTGTCAAAGAGCGGAAGCGCCGTCATTCTACGCTCAATCCGCTTGTTCAATCCCGCCAGCACTTTTCCGGGACCGCATTCCACCAGTACATCGGCGGAGTCTTCAATCATCCTGCGGACACTCTCTACCCAGCGTACCGGGCTGTGCAGCTGGCGGACCAGCGCATCGCGAATAGCGTCCGGATCCGAAGGGGCGGCCACATCCGTATTATTGATGACCGGGATAGCCGGAGTCTTCATATCCACTCCGGCCAGCCGCTCCTTCATACGCACCGCGGCCGGCATCATCAGCTCGCAATGCGACGGCACGCTGACCGGCAGGAGCATGGCGCGTTTGGCGCCCGCTTCCTTGGCCAGGTCAACCGCGCGCTCTACGGCACCGATGTTTCCGGCGACCACCACCTGGCCCGGCGAATTGAAATTGACGGCGGAAACCACCTCACCCCGGGCGGCCTGCCGACACACATCAATAACCTTGTCGTCTTCCAGGCCGAGGATGGCGGCCATTGCCCCGGCGCCGGCCGGAACCGCCTCTTGCATGAAACGGCCACGATCAGCCACCAGCGAGACGGTCTGTTCGAAATCCAGACTTCCAGCGCAGACCAGGGCGGAGTACTCACCCAGGCTGTGACCGGCCATCATCGCCGGGTCTGTACCACCTTCCGCCTTCCACACGCGCCAGGTCGCAACCCCCGCCGCCAGCATGGCCGGCTGGGTGACATGGGTCTGGTTCAGCTTGTCCGAGGGACCTTCCGCGACAATCCGCCACAGGTCGTAACCGAGCACCTGCGATGCAACCGCGAAGGTTTCAGACACCTGCGGGTGATCGGCAGCGAGTTCGCTCAGCATGCCAATGGCCTGCGAACCCTGTCCGGGAAAAACAAAAGCAAGAGACATGGCTCTCCCTCAAATTATTATTTGC
This sequence comes from Thiohalomonas denitrificans, assembly GCF_016841685.1. Classification (GTDB taxonomy): domain Bacteria; phylum Pseudomonadota; class Gammaproteobacteria; order Thiohalomonadales; family Thiohalomonadaceae; genus Thiohalomonas; species Thiohalomonas denitrificans_A. Next base: position 24,752 of record NZ_JAENYR010000042.1, on the reverse strand, counting down.
CATCGGGAGTCTGTGCTCCCGGTGTAGACGGTCTCAATAAGTGATCAGCGCCGAGCCCCAGGTGAAGCCACCACCGAAGGCCTCCAGCAGCAGGGTATCACCGCGTTGGATACGTCCGTCACGTACCGCCTCGTTAAGGGCTAATGGCACCGAGGCGGCTGAGGTATTGCCGTGACGGTCCACGGTCATTACAACGTTGTCCATGGACATCTTCAGCTTTCGTGCCGTGGCGCCGAGAATGCGAGTATTAGCCTGGTGCGGGACCAGCCAATCCACATCGCTGCGCTCCATACGATTGGCAGCGAGGGTCTCATCGACGATCCGGCCGAGCGTATTGACGGCCATTTTGAAAACTTCATTACCCTTCATCTGAATGAAGGCGCTGCCGCCCACTACCTGTTCAAAGCCGCCGGAGACGCCGCCCGGCACAGTCAGCAGTTCATTGTACTTGCCGTCGGCATGCAGGTGCGTCGACAGGATACCCGGGGCCTCGCTCGCCGTCAGGACTACGGCGCCGGCGCCGTCGCCAAACAGCACGCAGGTGGTCCGATCATTCCAGTCGACGATCCGGGACAGGGTCTCCGCACCGACCACGAGCGCGGTCTTGGCCGTACCGCAGCGGATAAAGCTGTCGGCCACGCCGAGGGCGTAAACGAAACCGGTGCAGACTGCCTGAACATCAAAGGCGGGACAACCGTGGATATCGAGCCGCTGCTGAAGTAGACAGGCGGTACTCGGGAAGACCCGGTCGGGTGTGGTCGTGGCGACGATAATCAGGTCGATTTCGTCCGTGGACACTCCGGCCGCCTCGATGGCCTGACGGGCGGCCTGCTCGGCCAGATCGCAGGTAGTCTCCCCCTCCGCGGCAATATGCCGCTCCCTGATACCGGTGCGCTCGGTGATCCATTGATCCGAGGTGTCGACCATCTGCTCGAGTTCGGCATTGGTCAATACCCGCTCCGGAAGGTAGCCTCCCGTACCGCTGATTCGTGAATACGTCAAACCGCTCGCCTTTCTTCCAACAGTTCCCCGAGCCGCTGGTTAATCTTCTCGGGCACGTTTTTCTTCACTTCCAGCACCGCCTCCCGAATCGCCTGGGAATAGGCGAAGACGTCAGCGCCGCCGTGGCTCTTTATAACGATGCCGCGCAGCCCTACCAGACTGGCGCCGTTGTAGGCGCGGGGATCAATTTTGGCACGAAAGGCCTTCAGTACGGGCAATGCCGCCAGACCAGCCAGACGGGTCAGAAGATTACGGTTAAATGCCTGCTTCATATAGTGGCTGATCATCTTGGCGACGCCTTCACTGGTCTTCAGCGAGACATTGCCGATGAAGCCGTCGCAGACCACCACGTCCACTGAGCCCTTGTAGATGTCATCGCCTTCGACGAAGCCCTTATAATTGATATCGCTTTGGGAGAGCAACTTCGCCGCTTCTTTTACCTGTTCGTTGCCCTTGATCTCCTCCTCACCGATATTGAGCAGACCGACGGAGGGATTGTCCACCCCATCCACCAGGCTGGTCAGCACCGAACCCATGATGGCGAATTGGTACAGATGCTCGCCGCTGGAATCCACGTTGGCACCAAGGTCGAGCATGTGAGCATGGCCACGGATGGTGGGAAGGGCCGTAATGATGGCGGGACGGTTTATGCCCGGAAGGGTCTTCAGCACGAAACGCGCCGTGGCCATCAACGCACCGGTGTTCCCGGCGCTGATGCAGGCCTGGGCGTTGCCCTCCTTCACCTGATTGATAGCCACCCGCATGGAGGAGTCTTTCTTGCCCCTGAGGGCCTGCGAAGGCAGATCGTCCATGGCAACCACCTGGGAGGCGTGATGCAAAACCAGGCGATCACCCGAGGCTGTCCCGTGGCGCTTGAGCTCCTCCTCCATCGCCTGCTGGTCACCGACCAGAATCAGCCTGAGAGCGGGCATCTCTCGCAACGTCTGCAGGGCTGCAGGCACCACGACACTGACGCCATGGTCACCGCCCATGGCGTCCAGCGCTATCGTCATCCTATTATCGGGCATGGGGAACTCTTGAGCCTGCATTTAACACCAGTTGACGTCCTCGCTTGCTCTCTGAATCCACAAGGAATTTCCTCAGTTGGAAATAGGCCAGCTATTCCGCTTTTTCGGAAAATCCCTTGTGAATCCAAACCTCTGCGCGATCATCAACGCCCCCTGGTGCCAAATGTCAGGTTTAAACCAAAGAGCCGGCCCGGATCAGCGATCCGGACCGGCCTCTTCAGCGGGATCCGTTTATTCGCCCTTGACGTTCACGACCTTACGGCCACGGTAGTAACCGTCGGGACTGACATGGTGGCGCAGGTGCGTTTCGCCGGTGGTCGGCTCAACCGACAACGCCTCGGACTTCAGCGCATCGTGAGAGCGACGCATACCGCGCCTGGAAGGGGTCTTTTTGCTCTTCTGTACAGCCATCTCGATTCCTCGTCAGGATTACCGTTCTTTCTTAAGGCGCCGGAGAACCTCAAAGGGATTCTCCCTTTCGTTCCGGTCCGCCGCTTCACTGTCCGGTTCCGGCACCTCTTCCGTGGCTGCCCAGGAAAGGCAGTCCTCGAAATGGCGCGGAATGATCGGCAGCGCAAGTATCAATTCGTCTTCGACCAACCTTTTTATAGAGAGTGGCTCGTCGCCGACCACCAAGGGTTCATACGCCCTCGGGATCCTTTCCGCTTCCGACTCCGTGCGGATTATACCCAGCGTCGTCTCAATCGCGACAGGCTGCAGGTACGACTCCAGACAGTTCTGGCACGTCAGTGTCAGCTCGGTCTGCAGCTTGACTTCGACCACCGCCTGGTGGCGCTCGTCGGTACCGAACCGCAAGGTAACATCAACCGACCCTTCACTGTTCACCAGCGAGCTCGCCAGTCGGTCCATACCTGCAAGCGGCAATTTACCGGTAAAAACCGCGCCGCGTTGGGCCAGGCGAAACGGTTCGGTGCGATCGGGTAGCCGCTCATTCATAAGAGCGCGAATCATACGCGCGCCCCCCACGGTTGTCAAAGAAAAACACCAATGAAATCCGCTTGTTCCGGCCGCCCGGGATGGGTCTCCCGCGGGCAGCTTCTGAGCCTCAATCCTTGACATGCGTGGGGCATTTCCGTACATAGGTTCGGTCCGGAAACGGTACCCTTCCAGCACGACTCAGGGGCGGCAAATTCGGGGCCGTAAGGATGGTTTATGGACATCTTCAGTCTATTTCCCTACCTTTTGCGGACCGAAGATGGGTAGCCGTTAAACCCGGGACCGTTAAGGACCCTCATTCGGGCGAATGGACGGAACACGGCATCCGCCTTCGCTTTTTCTTGTTGAACCCCTAGGTGTACTGTTGCATGCTTGCCGATACTTTAAGAGCCCCCCAAAAGCGTCAGGACAAGGTGCAGCGCGCAGGCAATGGTGGTTTCCCTTGTCAAGCGCTGCACGAGTCCGCCGGGAGCGGATTCGTGCAGCCGAAGGGCGGACTCCAGGGATGGAGTCCGCAACGCCATCATGCGTTTTTGGGGGCTCCCTTCGGGCGAGCCGCTGGCCGGCCAGCGGCTCGCTGAAAGCACCGCCAAGCATGCAACAGTACACTAGTTTCCGTCCGGGGACACCCGGTGCGAAATGCAGTTTTTAGAGGCGGGTGATCGTGATAAAAAAGGTCCTGATTGCCAACCGCGGCGAAATTGCGGTGCGAATCGTGCGCGCCTGTGCCGAGCTCGGCATCCGCTCTGTCGCGGTGTACGCCGAAGCAGATCGACATAGTCTTCACGTCAAAAAGGCCGATGAAGCCTATAGCCTGGGGCCGGATACCGTAGCCGGCTATCTGAATGCCCATCGTCTGGTCAATCTGGCGATCGCGACGGGCTGCGACGCACTGCACCCCGGCTACGGGTTCCTTTCGGAAAACGCCGAACTGGCCGAAATCTGTACACGTCGCGGTGTACGGTTCATCGGTCCCAGTGCCGAAGTGATTCGCAGCATGGGCGACAAGACTGCGGCGCGTAAGGCGATGGTCGAAGCCGGGCTTCCGGTCACTCCCGGCAGCGAGGGCAACATCAGCGGACTGGATGAAGCGCTGGCCGTTGCCGAACCCCTCGGCTATCCGGTCATGCTCAAGGCCACCTCCGGTGGCGGCGGGCGCGGCATTCGACGCTGCAACGATGCCGATGAGCTGCGCAGGAATTACGACCGGGTAGTATCGGAGGCGACCAAGGCCTTCGGCAGCGCCGAAGTGTTTCTGGAGAAGTGCATCGTCAACCCGCGCCATATCGAGGTGCAGGTGCTGGCGGATAGTCACGGCAATGCGATTCACCTCTATGAACGCGACTGTTCCATTCAGCGCCGCCACCAAAAATTGGTGGAGATCGCGCCCTCCCCCCAGTTGAGCGACGAGCAGCGCGAGTACATCGGAGAACTGGCGGCCCGTGCGGCCAGCACCGTGGGCTATGAAAATGCCGGCACTGTCGAGTTTCTGCTCGATCATGACGGCAATTTCTATTTCATGGAGATGAACACCCGACTGCAGGTCGAACATCCGGTTACTGAAGAGATCACCGGGGTGGACATCGTCGCCGAACAGATCCGCATAGCTGCGGGCGAGCCGCTCTCCTTCAAACAGGAGGATATCCAGGCGCGTGGCTTCGCAATGGAGTTTCGGATCAATGCCGAAGATCCGAAAAACGGGTTTCTTCCCAGCTTTGGAAAGATTACGCGTTATTTTGCCCCGGGCGGGCCCGGCGTCCGAACCGACGGTGCCATCTATACGGGCTATGAAATCCCGCCCTACTACGATTCCATGTGCGCGAAGCTGATTGTCAGGGCCGGCACCTGGCCGCAGCTGATCACCCGAGCCGAGCGAGCCCTGCGCGACATGGGGGTGTACGGCATCAAGACTACGATTCCCTACCATCTGGAGATCCTCAAGTCCGAGGAATTCCGCCGGGGAGAATTCGATACCGGTTTTGTCGAGGCGCATCCGGAACTGTCTGAATACCACATTCGGCGCCCCGCTCACGAATTGGCTGCAGCGATTGCCGCATCCATTGCGGCATCGATGGGCATGTAGAACAGCGGTTCACCGACGAAACCAATTTTTTAACGGGAAAACGAATCGATGGCCAAGGTACAGATTACCGAGACCGTTCTGAGGGATGGACACCAGTCGCTGATCGCGACGCGCATGCGCACTGAAGACATGCTACCTATTTGCGATAAGCTCGACCGGATCGGCTTCTGGTCCCTGGAGGTCTGGGGCGGTGCGACCTTCGATGCCTGCATTCGCTTCCTCAAAGAGGATCCCTGGGAGCGCCTGCGCCAGCTCCGTGGTGCACTGCCCAACACGCCGCTGCAGATGCTGCTGCGGGGACAGAATCTACTCGGTTATCGCCACTACTCTGACGATGTGGTGAGGGCTTTCGTGAAAAAGGCCGCCAATAACGGAATCGACGTATTCCGCATCTTCGATGCCCTCAACGACATTCGAAACATCCGTGTCGCCGTGGAGTCTGTCAAGGGTGCGGGTAAACACGCTCAGGGCGCCATCAGCTATACCACCAGCCCGGTACACGGTATCCCCCAGTTTGTGGCGGTGGCCAAGGAGATGGAATCGATGGGTTGCGACAGCATCGCCATCAAGGATATGGCCGGCCTGCTGACGCCAATGGTCAGCGCCGAGCTGTTCTCTGAACTCAGCAAGGTCGTGAAGGTACCGCTACAACTCCACACGCACGCGACGGCCGGACTGGCGGAAATGTGTCACCTCAAGGCGATTGAAAATGGCGCCAGCAATATCGATACGGCCATTTCCGCCTTCGCCGGCGGCACTTCGCATGCTCCCACCGAAAGCATGGTGGCGGCGCTGTGGGGAACCGAATATGACACCGGTCTGGACCTTCAGCACCTTCAGCACCTTCAGGAAATCGGATTCTATTTCCATGAGGTTCGCAAGAAATACCACCAGTTCGAGAGTGAATATACCGGGGTCGATACCAGGGTCCAGGTCAATCAGGTACCGGGCGGAATGATCTCCAACCTGTCGAATCAGCTCAAGGAACAGGGCGCGCTGAACCGCATGAGTGAAGTGCTCGAGGAGATCCCGCGGGTACGCGAAGACCTCGGATACCCGCCCCTGGTGACGCCGACCTCTCAGATTGTTGGCACTCAGGCGGTACTGAATGTATTGACCGGCACCCGCTACAAGAACATCACCAACGAGGTGAAATATTACCTCCAGGGACGCTATGGCAAATCCCCTGCTCCGGTCAACTCCGTAGTCCGCCAACAGGCCATCGGCAACGAAGACGCCATCGAACGCCGTCCGGCCGATCTGCTGAAACCGGAAATGTTTCGCCTTCAGGAAGAGATCGGTGGGCTCGCCAAATCCGATGAGGATGTGCTGACCTATGCCATGTTCCCGGACGTGGGACGGGACTTTCTGGAGCGACGGGCGGCCGACGAGCTCAAACCCGAGCCGCTGGAACCGCTGCCCTCTGCTGAAGATCAGCAGGTCAGTGCCGTACCGACAGAGTTCAACGTCAGCCTTCATGGCGAGACCTATCACATCAAGCTCACCGGATCCGGCCACAAAAATCAGCAGCACCGGCCATTTTACGCCACGGTCGACGGGGTACCTGAAGAAATCGATGTGGAGATCCTGGAAGAGCTGTTCTCGGAAACTCCCAGGGAGGGCTTCACCCCGGCGGCCCGCGCCGGACAGAGCCAGCGTCCGCGTGCGACCCGCCCCGGTCAGGTGACCACCTCGATGCCGGCAACCGTCGTCGAAGTCCTGGCTTCCGAGGGTGACGAGGTCAAGGCCGGTGATCCGATCCTCATCACCGAGGCGATGAAAATGGAGTCGGAGATCCAGGCCCCGGTCGCCGGCAAGGTGACCGCGGTGCGCGTTGCCAAGGGCGACCGCGTCAACCCGGACGAAGCGCTGGTCGACATCGAATCTTGAAGGCCTGTTAATAAACCGCAAAGGCGCAAAGAGCGCTAAGAAAACCAAGTGCTATTGGCAGCCAGCTTCCGTTCGCGATGGCAATCCGCCAAGGAGAGCTCGAAAGCCTCTTTGCACTCAGTTCCTTTGCGATCTTTGCGGTTCGAAAACCTGGTAACCATGAAACTGATACTCGCCTCCACATCGCCGTTTCGGCGTGAACTGTTAAACAAGCTCGGACTTCCTTTCGATACCGATTCTCCCGAGGTCGATGAGACCCGGCGTGACGGTGAATCCCCGGAGGCTCTGGTTGCCCGTCTGGCCGAGGCCAAGGCGCGGGCCGTTGCATCGCGGCACCCCGATGCACTGATCATCGGGTCTGACCAGGTGGCGGTGAACGACGGCAGGATTCTGGGCAAGCCCGGAAGCCGGGAACGGGCGATTGAACAGCTGCGGGCCTGCTCCGGGAAAACCGTGATCTTCCAGACCGGACTGTGTCTCTACGACGCCCGCAATGATCGGGCACTGGTGGAGGTGGTGCCCTTTTCGGTGGTATTTCGAAAGTTGTCCGACTCGCAAATCAAGCGTTACATCGACCGGGAGCAGCCGCTCAACTGTGCCGGCAGTTTCAAATCCGAGGGGCTGGGGATCACTCTGTTCGAACGGCTGGAAGGGGATGATCCCAACACGCTGATTGGTCTACCCCTGATCCGGCTGGTGCGAATGCTGGAGAGGGTGGGGATCCGGCTGCCGTAACGCTCTTGTAGGTCGGGCTCAGCCTGCTAAGGCCGACCTACAAGACGCTGCCCGAAAGCCGCCAATCCTCTGCACTGGGTCAGTGGAGTTCGGGGCCCTGCAGACCGATATTCCTGGCAATAACCCCGGCCATGCTGGCGCCGATTCGGTCGGCGAAGCGTTTGAACAGATCGGGTTTGCGGGTAAAGTCCACCACGTGTTCGGCATCGATCAGTTCGCGGGCGACATAGTCCACATCCCCCATTCCATCGATCAATCCAAGTTCTTCAGCTTTCTGACCGGTCCAGGCCAGTCCGGAGAACAGTTCCTCGCTTTCCGACAGTCGGTCCCCACGCCCTGCCCGGACGGCACCGATAAACTGTTGATGGATATCGTCCAACATGACCTGGATATGCCGGGTACTCTTTTCATCAGTGGGGGAGAACGGATCAAGAAATGCCTTGTTTTCCCCCGCTGTATAGAGGCGCCGCTCCACCCCGAGTTTGTCCATGCTCTCCACGAACCCGAAGCTGTTCATCAGTACACCGATAGAACCCACGATGCTGGCCGGGTTGGCATAAATGGCATCGGCTGCCGAGGCGATGTAATAGGCGCCGGAAGCTCCCATGTCGACGATGACAGCGTAGACGGGTATCTCTTCATATTCTGAACGCAGGCGCCGAATCTCATTGTAGATATAATCAGACTGCACCGGACTCCCGCCCGGGCTGTTGATGCGCAGGATTACACCCTTGGTATTCTTGTGCTCGAAAGCATCCCGCAGGCTATCGATAACGTCCTCGGCATTCGCCTGTGAATCATCGGAGATCGGCCCGTTCACTTCCACCTGGGCGGTATGTTTGCCAACGGTAGCCTTCTCCCCGAAGTCCGGCCCGATGGCCATGAACAGCAATATGGACAGGTAGGCGAAAAGCAGAAACTTGAAGAAGATGCCCCAGCGCCGGCTACGGCGCTGCTCTTTCAGCGAGGCAAATGCCAGCCGATTGATCAGTTCCTTCTCCCAGATCTGTTCACTCTCCGGATTACCGGCGGACTTTTGTTGTTCGTTAGCCATTCACCCTCTCCTCTGTTCTATCGCCGGTTCGGGCGCGTATTCACCAAGCCAGATTTCCAGTTCTTTGATATCGTGGATACAGCCCAACGGAGTACATTTCAGCAGCCGCTCCAGCGTATGGACGCCGTAACTGACCGCCAACGCCCCGGTGCTGGCATTTCGAGCCATCAACATGTCGTATTCGGTGTCCCCGATCATCAGGGTTTCGCCCGGCTCGGCGCCCAGTTCATCCATTACCTCATGCAGCATCTGCGGATTGGGCTTGGATAAGGTCTCATCCGCACACCGAGTGGCGTGGAACAGCGATCCGACCCCGGTCTCCTCCAACACCTTGTCGAGACCCGCCCGGCCCTTGCCGGTGGCGACCGCCATCAGGTAACCGGCATCCGCAAGCTGCCGAAGTATCTGTTCCGCCCCATTGAACAATGTCGACGGCGTCGGGTCCGCCGTCAGGAAATGATAGCGGTAGCGGTCGGTAAGCTGCCGCAGCAAGTCATCGTTGGAGTCGGGATAGAGCGTGCTCACCGCCTCCCGCAAGCCGAGTCCGATGATGTTCTTCAGAGCCTCTTCGTCCCGGGACTCGAGTTCCAGGTCCCGGATGGCCCCACGCAGACAAGCGACAATGCGTGCTTCCGAATCCATCAATGTACCGTCCCAATCGAACACCAGGAGATTGAATTTACGCGACATCTTTTCCTTCCAGTTGTCTTAGCCCGGAAAATTCACGAACTCACCGCGAAGACGCGAAGAGCGCAAATAATTCAATGGCTTATCAGCATAAATGACCGAGAAACAACAGAAACAGCAGAACCTCGGCGATAATGCAAGATGCATTGTAATCAGGGCTTTGCGTCCTTTTCGTCTTTGCGGTGAATAATCTGGGTTAGCACTTTTTTCAGTCCCTCCTCCAGAGGCGCCTCCACATGCACGGTGGTATCGAGTGTGAAGTGCAATAAACCAGCATGGAGAAACAGCCGTTTCAGCCCAAATCCGGCCATCCAACGATTAAATTCGGGATCGCCGTATTTATCGTCACCGGCAATCGGATGACCTGAATGCCGGGCGTGAACCCGAATTTGATGGGTACGCCCCGTGATCAGCTTGACCTCCATCAGGCTGGCACCGTCATACAGCGTCACGGGCGAAAAGAGACTCAACGCATATTTACCGGCCGTGTGCACCTTTACGAGCCGCTCTCCGGAGCTCAGGACATTTTTACGCAACGGCGCCTCAACCTTTCCGCCCCGCCAGCGGCCCTGGACAAGCGTAAGGTAACGCTTGTCTACCCCGCCATTCCTCAGTAATTCATGAAAAGCGCGCAAAGTGCTGCGTTTCTTGGCGATAACGAGGCAGCCCGACGTGTCCCTGTCCAGCCGGTGGGCCAGTTCCAGAAAGTGAGCGTCGGGGCGCAAGGCACGCAGCGCCTCGATTACGCCGTAGCTAAGACCGCTGCCTCCGTGGACGGCCAGCCCCGACGGTTTGTTCAGCACCAGCAGACCGCCGTCCTCGTACAGGATACTCTGCTCCACCTGTTTCAGGATCCACTCGCCCGGCCTGACGGCAGCGGCCGGATCACGGGTCCGCACCGGAGGAATGCGAACAATGTCCCCCGTCTGAAGTCGATATTCGGGCTTGGCCCGGCCGCGATTGACGCGCACCTCGCCCTTGCGCAGCAGTCGGTAGATCCGGCTTTTGGGTACGCCTTTGAGCGTTTTGAGGAGGAAATTGTCGATCCTTTGACCGCCGCTATCCTCTCCAACGACAGTCTCCCGCACTTGCGGGCGTTTGGTTTCAGCCATAACCTGCTATGATAACAGGCGCACTCATTGATGCACCACGACAACGCTGATATAGTGGTGACCGCCTGAATTCAGGGGCTTGCGTCATCCGGCGCCTGGCTCGGGAAGAATTTTGACAGCCCTCGGGAGTCACCGGCGGGCAAACGTTGTCGTACTTTTTGTAGGTTTACTGCGTCGGCCGAACGGGCCGGCGCCCGAACTAACAGCGCTCCCGCAGCCCCGCAGTTGGGTCGCAGGACAGCCAACGGAGTGCAGCGGCGGCCGAATACAGGCGAGCCGCTTTTTCGTGCGCCGCGGAAGGCGCCACTCTGGCGAACCCGCGTCCCGGGTCGGGGCTGTGGTTGAGCGCCTGAGAGAAATTACAATATGAAAAGAATGCTGTTTAACGCGACTCAGCCGGAAGAGTTGCGTGTTGCGCTAGTGGATGGCCAACGTCTGTTCGACCTCGACATTGAAAGCGCCGCACGGGTTCAAAAGAAATCCAATATCTACAAGGGGCGTATCACCCGCATCGAACCGAGTCTCGAAGCCGCCTTTGTCGACTACGGCGCCGAACGTCACGGGTTTCTCCCACTCAAGGAAATCTCCCGCTCCTACTTCAAGCCCAATGCGGATCTTTCAGGAAAGATCAGTATTCAGGAGGTATTGAACGAGGGTCAGGAGATCGTCGTTCAGGTGGACAAGGAGGAGCGCGGCAACAAGGGCGCGGCACTCACCAGCTTCATCAGTCTCGCGGGTCGTTATCTGGTCCTGATGCCCAACAATCCCCGGGCAGGGGGCGTTTCCCGTCGTATCGAAGGCGATGATCGCAGCGAAGTGCGCGACGCCATGAGCCAGCTGCAAATCCCGGCGGATATGGGGCTTATCGTACGCACCGCCGGTGTCGGCAAGAGCGCCGAGGAGCTTCAGTGGGACCTGGACTACCTGGTTCAGGTCTGGCGTGCCGTCGAGGACGCCGCCGAGGAAAAGCCGGCCCCTTTCCTGATTTATCAGGAGAGCAATGTAGTGGTCCGGGCGATCCGCGACTATTTCCGGAGCGATATCGCCGAGATACTCATCGACGATCCCGAGACCTACGAACACGCGCGGCAGTTCATGAAGCAGGTCATGCCGCACAACCTGCAGAAGGTCAAAAGGTATAAGGACAGCACCCCGCTGTTCACACGCTATCAGATCGAAAGCCAGATCGAATCGGCCTTCCAGCGGGAAGTGCGACTGCCCTCCGGCGGGTCGATCGTTATCGATCACACCGAAGCGATGCTCTCCATTGATATCAACTCTGCTCGTTCGACCAAGGGTGGTGATATCGAGGAAACCGCACTCAACACGAATCTCGAAGCGGCCGACGAGATCGCCCGGCAGTTGCGCCTGCGGGATCTGGGCGGCCTCATTGTCATCGACTTCATCGACATGACCCCTGCCCGCAATCAGCGGGAAGTGGAAAACCGGCTGAAAGAGGCCCTCAAGCAGGACCGTGCACGAGTCCAGGTAGGCCGCATTTCACGCTTCGGTCTGCTGGAAATGTCGCGTCAGCGGTTGCGACCCTCACTCGGGGAATCCAGTCAGATCGTCTGCCCGCGCTGTAGCGGTCAGGGGACTATTCGGGGCGTCGAATCGCTGGCCCTTTCCATACTCCGCATCCTCGAAGAGGAGGCGATGAAAGAGAGGACTGACAAGATCCAGGCCCAGTTGCCCGTCGATGTAGCCACCTTCCTGCTCAATGAAAAGCGCTCCTCGATTGCCGATATCGAGCAACGCCAGAAGGTCAATGTGGTTCTGGTACCGAATATTCACCTTGAAACCCCGCATTATGAGCTCCAGCGGGTCCGGGCCGACGAAGTCGAACCGACCCATAAGACGATCCCGAGCTATGAGCTGATGAGCAAGCCGGAAGAAATCGAAGGGGTTCGCGGCGAAAAACCCGTTCCACCGCGCGAAGAGCCGGCTGTTCGCTCGGTAATACCCAGTGCCGCACCTCCGGCTCCGACCTCTCGACCACCCGTCGTGGAGCAGCAGTCTTCTGCTCAGCCGGGCGGTTTCCTGCGGCGGTTACTGAATAACCTGTTCGGGGCCGAAAAGCCCGAAGAGGAAGCAGAACCGGAAAAGCGCACACCGCAACGTCGTGCCCGTTCGGGCGGCGAAGAGCGAGGACGTGGTACTTCCGAGCGTCGAAAAAGCGACACCCGTTCACGGCGACGTAGCGGTGGTGGCCGTTCAGGCCAAAAACCCGCCGGAAAGTCCGCACAGCAGGCGAAACCGGAAAAGGAAGCCAGGGAAGCGAAGGAAAAGGAGCCGGCCAGGGCCGAAAGCAGTGAACCCTCCGCGGGCACCGAAACCACCGATAAAGGTGATCGGGGCGCCTCTACCCGGCGCGGACGCCGCGGAGGACGTCGTCGCCGCCGTACTCCGGGGCAGGATTCGGCCGCACAAGGTGGTGACCAGACTGCTGAAGCCCCGGATAGGGCCGTCGCAAAAGACTCCGGTCCGGCGCCCCAAAGGAGCAGCAAGCCGATCGAAGGCGAAGCGGAAGGCCGAAAGGGATCGAGAGGAGCACCCCCGGAGCAAAATCGCCGGCGTCGCCGTCCGCCCATGCCTCCCGCCAAGGAAGGCGTCGAACCCCAAAATCTGGTATCCGGCGAGCAGCATGTGAAGACGGCGCCGCCCCCCCCGGACAGCGAAACGAAGGCGCCGCCCAGGCCGGAGACCGAAGCAAAGCCGGTGCAGCCCAAGCCGGAAAGCCAAGCGCAGCCGTCTCAGCCCAGGCCGGAGAGCGAAGCGAAGCCGCCTCAGCCCAGGCCGGAGAGCGA
>NZ_JAENYR010000042.1:0-11387 GCF_016841685.1 Thiohalomonas denitrificans | reverse complement strand
CTCAGCCCAGGCCGGAGAGCGAAGCGAAGCCGCCTCAGCCCAGGCCGGAGAGCGAAGCAAAGCCACCTCAGCCCAGGCCGGAGAGCGAAGCGAAACCGTCTCAGCCCCGGCCGGATGCGGAGAAGCCCCCTGCGCCTCAGCGTGAATCGAAACCGGTGCACGACGAATCAGCGTCGGGAGCAAGCAGCAGTCGAGACAACGGTCCGTCTGAGCCCTCCTCTTCGACCAGCAGCGATAGTTCCGGTGAGCCCGGTCATCGCAAACCGCGCGAAGAAGTCACGCGTTCCGACAGTACTGATCCCGACAAAGCCGGATCGTAAGTAAAAAGGGAGCCGCGAGGCTCCCTTTTTGGGTGAACCGTGAGGGACATCGTCCAGCAGTGCTAACCCCCTATTCCATGGCGCTTACGGATATCCGCAAGCAATCCCCGGGCCGCGGCTTCGACCAAATCAAACACCCTTTCAAAACCACCCGGCCCTCCGTAATAGGGATCCGGCACCTCCGTTTCCTTCAGGTCCGGGCCGAACTCAAGGAACATCGAGAGCTTTTCCTCGGAGCCGGCGGGACAAATCTTCGCCAACATCCGGTAATTGCCCCGATCCATCGCCAGCACATAATCAAATTCGTCGAAGTCTTCAGCGCAGACCTTGCGCGCACGCTGCGTGCTGATATCGATACCCCGGCGCCGCGCCGTATCCTGCGAACGCGGATCCGGCTGCTCCCCAACGTGGTAGGCATGCGTCCCGGCCGAATCGACATAGACCTGTTCTGCCAACCCGTCCTGCTCAAGTAGGTGCTGAAACAGGCCATGGGCCACGGGAGAACGGCAGATATTGCCCATGCAAACGAATAAAACCTTGACCATTTCATAGCCTCCTCTAATACACTACAATTTTGCTGAACTATACGAGGCGTCACAACGTGCCGGAACTTGATTTCAGCATGGAACAGTTGCGGGGAATGATTGGTATCGAGGTGAAGCACCGCGGTATTCCCTGCCGGGTCATCGAGGTCCTCGATGACGGTCCCACTCTGGTTCTGCAGGATTTGAACCGACGGGATATGCAAACCGATCAGTACGGTGATCCGCGACGCCGCGTGCCGGCCACCTATACGGTTCCCGTGCTGGATACTGACTGCCGTTCCATTCACCCCGATTTCCTGGGGCTAGACCTCCAATAACTCCCGCACGCGGTTCAGATCCGCTTCGGTGTCGACACCCGGGCCAGGTTGCGAAATCGCCTCGGCAACGTGAATGCGGCCGCCGTGCCATAGGACACGCAGCTGCTCCAGTGACTCCATGCCCTCGATAGAACACGGGGGGAGATCCACATAACGCGACAGAAAGCCGGCACGATAAGCATATAAGCCCAGGTGGCGATAGTGTTCGGCAGTCGGCGGAAGCTCCTCGGTGGTCACGGCGAACGCCTCCCGGTCCCAGGGGATAACCGCGCGACTGAAATAGAGAGCGAACCCGCCTTTATCCATCACCACTTTGACAGTGTGGGGATCGAACAGCTCCGCTGCCGTATGGATCCGCGTTGCCAACGTGGCAATATCGGCGGTCGGAAAGCGCTCCAGGTCCTCCGCCACCTGCCGGATCAGATCGGCAGGCATCAGCGGCTCGTCTCCCTGCAGGTTTACGACGACCTCGCTGCTGTCGAGCGCCAACGCATCGATCGCCTCGGCGATGCGTTCGGTTCCGGAGCGGTGGTGAGCACCGGTCATCAATACCTCGCCCCCGAACCCCATCACTGTATCGGCGATGCGCTCGTCATCCGTGACCACCATGACCTGGGCAGCGCCGCTGGCAACCGCCCTTTCGTAGACGTGCTGAAGCATCGATCGCCCGGCGATGGGAAGCAGCGGCTTGCCCGGCAGGCGCTGGGATGCATATCGGGCAGGAATGAAGACGCGGAACATTTCAGCCCGAATATTTCATGGGTTCGCGCGATGACCGCTCCCGGGCATCCTGCCCTCGCGGCATTAGTGCGTCCTGCACGTCATCGCCAGGATATGGTTCGTACGACGGATTTTCCAAAGGAGCGGCGTATCGGTCAGATCTACGGACGGACCTGCCGGGGCGAAGCAGGATGTCCGTGCCGGGACTACGGCCGACTGAGGAAAGTTCATTATGTGGACCACAGGCCAGTGAGGACGTGCGTAATTTATGAGACATTCGGGCTCAGTACTCCTCTTCGGGCGACAGTTCCCTGGCCTCGTCTTCGAGCATCACCGGGATATCGTCCCGGATGGGATAGGCGAGCCGATCCGCCTTGCAGATCAGCTCCTGGCGCTCCTTTTCATATACGAGCGGCCCCTTGCACAGGGGGCAGACCAGGATATCGAGTAGTTTCCTGTCCACGGTCACCTCTTGTTATCGATTTGTTGTAGCAGCCCCGTTTCGAAAACGGAATCGAGCTCCGCCCTCACCGGGACCGACCACCAGTGGGGTTGTGCGAATAGGCGGCATTTGACCGCATCCTTTTCCGTCATCACCACCGGCCGATGGTCTCCGAATGCCAAGTCGGACGGCCCGTAGGGATAATGATCGGCAAACGGGTGAGGTGTCACCTCCATCCCGGCGCGTTTGAGCATAGCAAAAAAACGTTCGGGATGGCCGATGCCGGCCACGGCGTGCACACGCTTCCCCGTCCAATCCTTCAGAGGGCGTTCGCCCTCAGAGCCATCGATGCGATGCAATCTGCCGGGAACAAACGTCATGCACTGTTCGCGATCGCTCGCAGGTTCGCCGTTGACCACCACCCAATCCACTTTATCGAGCCGATTCGTCCGCTCCCGGAGTGGCCCGGCGGGAAGACAGTGCCCGTTGCCCGCGCGGCGTTCGCCATCCAGCACGGCGATCTCTACTGACCGGCCAAGACGATAGTGCTGAAGGCCGTCATCACTAATAATGGCATCCACGCCCTGCTGCACCAGTGCATCGGCGGCGGCCACCCTGTCCGGACCGGCCATGACCGGGCAGCCGGTGGTTCGGGCCAGCAGTACCGGTTCGTCCCCCACGCTCTGTGGGTCGCTCGCTCCGTTTACTGCCTGCGGCCACTGGCTGGCCCCCCCGCCATAGCCGCGGCTGACGATGCCCGGCCGGTAACCCGCTTCCCGCAACAGGACAGCCAAGCGTGCCACCAGGGGCGTTTTTCCGGTGCCCCCGACCGTGATATTGCCAACGACTATGACGGGGACGGCACATCGATGAACGCGCAGCAGGCCATACCCGTAAGCGAGTCGGCGCAGGGCCGATAGCCCGCAGAAAAGCCCTTCCAGAGGCAGCAAGGGCCAGAGGGCGGGAGCCAGCCGTCGACGGTACCAAAGCTCCTGCAGGCGCGCGCCGAAGCCTTCTTCAGTCCTGGAACTGCAGGTTGTAGAGGGCGGCATACCGGCCTTCCTTCTCCAGAAGTGCTTTGTGATGGCCGCTTTCGATGATCCGTCCGTTCTCCAGGACCACAATACGGTCGGCGTTTTCGATGGTCGAGAGGCGGTGCGCGATCACCAGCGTGGTGCGGTTCTTCATCAGGACCTCGAGGGCCGCCTGAATGTGCCGTTCCGACTCTGTATCCAGGGCCGAGGTGGCCTCGTCGAGGATCAGGATGGGGGCGTTTTTCAACAGAGCACGGGCGATGGCCAGGCGCTGGCGCTGGCCGCCGGAGAGCAGCACCCCGTTCTCCCCGACCATGGTATCCAGGCCTTGCGGCAGCTCCTTTATGAACTCCCAGGCATGCGCGGCTTTCGCCGCCTCGATGATCATTTCGCGGTCGGCGCCTTCCAGGCGACCATAGGCAATGTTGTTGCCGATGGTGTCGTTGAAAAGCGTAACGTGCTGACTGACCAGGGCCACCTGATCGCGCAAGGAGTCGAGACGAACATCGCGGATATCATGGCCGTCCAGTTCGATGCTGCCGCTGGTCGGGTCATAGAAGCGCGGCAGCAGACCGGCCAGAGTGGATTTTCCACTCCCGGAGCGTCCCACCAGGGCAACCGTCTCTCCCGGCGCAACATGCAGATCGATGCCCTGCAGTACCTCCGGCTTGTCTTCACCATAGCGGAAGGTAAGACCACGGTAGCTCACCTCCCCCTTCGCCCGCTCGAGGGTCACCTGCCCCCGATCGTTTTCACCCGGCCGGTCGATAAAGGAAAAAACGCTGTCTGCGGCTGCGATACCCCGCTGAAGCGTCGCGGTCACCTGCGTCAGGCGCTTCATGGGGGAGTGCATCATCATCATCGCCCCGACGAACGACATGAATGCGCCGACCGTCAGGGCATCAAGATCGGACAGGGCCATGTAGATCACCGCGGCGGTCGCGCTCGCTGCCACGAACTCCACCACCGGCACACTGGCCACCTGGGTACCCTGCAACTTCAGATTGAGGCGACGATTGTGCTCGTTGGCGTCTTCGAATCGCCGCTCTTCATAATCGTGCCCCCCGAAGGCCTTTACCTCCCGCTGCCCCTCGATGACTTCCTGGGCAATCTGCGTCACGTCCCCCATGGAGCCCTGAATACGGCGACTGTAGCGTCGGAAGCGGTCATTGATGATGTGAATAATCTTGGCAACCAGCGGCGCGCCGATCAGCAAAACCACCGCCAGGCGCCAGTTGATGTAAAACATCCAGCCAAGCAGGCCCACCACGGTAAGCGTATCGCGCACCAGTATGGTCACTGCATTGGTCGCCGCCATCGCGACCTGCTCGACGTCGTAAATCAGTTTCGAGACCAGACTGCCCGAGGGTGTGTTATCGAAAAATGCGACGGGCAGCTTCAGCAGGTGCCGGAAAATCTGTCCCCGTAGCGTGCTGATGACTTTACGGCCAATCCAGGCCATCAAATAGCCGGAGGAGAACGCAGCGGCGCCCCGAAACAGGAACAGAAGGATGATGACGATTGGGGTCCACAGGATAATCGTGGGATCGCGTTCGACGAAGCTCCCGTCGAGCATTGGCTTCATCAGCGCGACAAAGCCCGTTTCGGAGGCCGCAACCACGGCCATTCCCACGATGGCGACCAGGAAGCGCCCCCAGTAGGGGCGGACATAGCCGAGCAAACGGCGGTAGATGGCGGAGCCATTTGCAGCCGCAGCGGTACCGGGTGATGCCACGGTCACTGCTCCTCGGCCGGCTGTCGGGTAGCAAAGGTCATGTTGTAGAGGCCAACCTGTCGGGCCGCGTCCATGGCCGATATCACGGATTCATGCGTGGCCTTGCGGTCGGCGCTCAGGATCAGCTGGGGCTCTTCGGCATCACCTGCTGCCTTGCGCAGAGCACGCTTGAGCGTTTCGAGTTGAGTATTGATCAGCTCCTGACCATCGACATAATAGTGGCCCTCTGCATCAATCGTAACTTCGACTACCGCCTGCTCCGTCTCCTGCTGTTCGCCGGTGGCTTCCGGTAATTCGACACTGATTTCGCTCTTCCGCTCGAAGGTGGTGGAGACCATAAAAAAGATCAGTAGAAGAAAAACGACGTCGATCAACGGTGTCAGGTTGACCTCGGGCTCGCCTCGATTGGCGCGCTGGAACTTCATTCAGCGGAACCTTCCGTTTCGCTCGTCCGCTCGCCATGGATTACCTCAACGAGCTTGAGGGCCTCGTCTTCCATCTTCAGCACCAGGGCATCCACCCGCCCCCGGAAATAGCGGTAGAACATCAGGCTGGGAATCGCCACGGAGAGGCCGGTTGCAGTGGTGATGAGCGCCTCGGAGATCCCCCCGGCCAGTATGCCCGGATCGCCAATGCCATGGGCCGTAATGGCCGAAAAGACCTTAATCATGCCAATGACCGTGCCCAGCAGCCCCAGCAGGGGCGTGATGGAGGCAATGGTGCCGAGGGTATTGAGATAACGCTCCAGTTCGGAGACGACCTGTCGGCCCGTCTCCTCGATGCCCTCCTTCATCACGTCACGGTCGTGTCGGATATTCACCAAACCCGCAGCGAGTACCCGGCCCAGGGGGGAGCTGTCACGGATCTTGCGGAGTTGCAGATTGTCCAGTTGATCGTTGCGATAGAGTTGCCAGATCTGGGTCACCAGATGTTTGGGCGTGATCCGCTTTTGCTGAAGGGTCCAGAAGCGCTCACCGACGATCGCCGCCGCGACGACTGAACAGAGCAAAATAGGCAGCATTAACCAGCCGCCAGCCGTTACGATCTCCAACACGTCAGGAATTCCCCATAAGCTAAGGCACGTAGAAAACGCGCACAATTTACCAAACCCGGGCCCCCGGGCATAGGCCGGTGAAGCAGCCGCAGTAGCCACACCGGAGGATAAACCACGGGGAGCACAGGAGATACAGGGATTTATGCGGTTGCCCTACAAACCACTCCTGTCCCTCTCGGTTCAATCGGTATCCCGCCGGAACCCGAGAGCCCGCTATTGGTGCCAATAACGACGAGCATACTCCCGATAGCTCCGAACCCTCAGTGATTCGCCCCCCATTTCCACTAAAATCGGTCCGGATTGCCCGGTAATCAATGCCTTGGCACCATTTTCCCGATAGCGGTTCAGAACCGGTTCAGCGGGAAATCCCCACCGGTTACCGGCACCCGCCGGGAAAAACACCCATTCGGGCTGGACGGCTTCAATGAAGGCTGCACTTGAGGAGGTCGAACTACCGTGGTGGGGGGCGACGATCAGTTCGGCTCTCAGCGGCGCACCGGTATCGAGCAGACGCTCCTCTGTCGGCGTCTCGATATCCCCCGGCAGCAACAGCCGATGCCCGCCCGCCGTGACCCTCAGCACGCAGGAGGCGTTGTTTTCCGAGTCACCATCCTTGAAATCCGGATGCAGCACTTCGAAGCGGACGCCATCCCAATTCCAGGTCTCCCCCACCCGACAGGTTTGGGTCCCCGGTTCGAAGTCGGGCTGCAGAATCCTTCCAATTGAAAACGTCTCTTTCAAAGCGCTGAGACCGCCGACATGATCACCGTCGCCGTGGCTCAACACCAGCGTATCGACCCGTTGCCTGCCGATAGTTTGTAAGTAAGGCGTGACCACTGCTGAACCGGCATCGAAGGTGGCCGAAAAGCGCGGACCCGTGTCATAGACCAGGACGTGCTCTGCAGTCTGCACGACCGCCGACAGGCCTTGTCCGACATCAAGCAGCGCGAGCCGGGCCATGCCTTCCGGCAGGTCGGGCTGGCGAAACAACAACATCGGCAGTAGCCCCATGACTCCCAACCATCGTGCGGGAATGCCGCGAGGAGTCATTAGCCAGATAACCCCTCCGGCAGCCGGCAATAGCGTCCACAGCGCTACACTGCTCCCCACCGGTTCCGCCCCGGACAGGCTTTCCAGCAACGGCCATGGCTTCTCCAAAGCCAGGCGAGCCACCTCGAGCAGACCGGCTCCCGGTGTTTCCCAGAGGAGCAGCAGGAGCGCACCAGCCAGCGTCACCGGCACCACGACGAACCCGACCCATGGCACTGCCGCAAGGTTGGCCAGAGGCGAGATCAGCGATGCCGCATCAAAGGCGGCGATCAGCAGGGGGAGCAGGCCCAGCCCGACCAGGAACTGGACCCGAATCCAGGCCTTCCAGCCCTTCTCCCGGCGCAGCCGCCCGTGAAGTCCGAACAGAATTACCGCCACCGCGGCAAAGGACAACCAGAAACCAATGGAGAGGACAGCCAATGGGTCGATCAGCAGAACGGCCAGGAGTGCAGCGGAGAGGCCGAAGCCGGGGGTGATTTTGCGCCCGGCCGCAACGGCCCCCAAGGCCACGGCCGCCATAATGAGTGCGCGCTGGGTCGGTACCGAGAAGCCCGCGAGTCCTGCATAGCCAAGGGCCGCTGCACCCGCGAATACGGCAGCGGCCCGGGGCGCCGCGATGCGCGAACAGCACGATGCACAACGCGACCACATCAGCCGCGCCAGAAAATAGACCAGGCCCGCAACGAAACCGATATGCAGGCCGGAGATGGCCATCAGGTGGGTTGTACCGGTGGCGGCCAGCACCTGCCAGCGTTCCGAACCAATCTCTCGCCGGTCTCCCACTGCCAAGGCGAGGATCAGGTCGGTGCCGGGTTTATACTCAAGCGCTTCACCAACGGCTTTGGCGATGGTATTACGCCAGGCATCGAGCCCGCCCCCCACCGCTTGGCGCCGATTCTGATCCGAATCACGGACGTAGCCGGTGGCGCGGATACCGTTTTGAAACAGCCAGCGCTCATAATCGAAGCTGCCGGGGTTGAATAATCCACGGGGACGTTTTAGACGTATAAGCAGGCGCCAACGTTCACCGGGGATGATCTCCGGGTGGTTACGTCCATACCAACTCAACCGCAACCGCCCGGGGGGTATCACGGGCGTTCCGGCCGCTTCCATTCGATCCGGACTTAAGAGAAACCGGATCCGCCGTCCATCAGAGTCAGGAAGTTCTTCGACGGTCCCCCACACCATCAGGTTTTCACCTTCCAGTGACTCGGGCAAGGGATTGGACAGGACGGCACCAGCATGGAGCCAGGCCCATAGAAAACCGGCACTCACGGCGATAACCGCTGTCAGGTGTTTGCGGGAGCGCAGGAAACCACGGGCGATCAATGGCGCACCGGCGACCAGTGGCAGCCAGTGCCCACTCGGCAACTCGGCGAATAGCTGCAATAAAGCCACGCCGAGCAAAAATGTAATCGTCCCTGAAGGCATCGTTTCCAGAAGCCTGTGAAATCGTGGATAATAACGGGTTACCGTGAGAAACGGGAACCGTCAGTACAACTCGCCACTCAACTCGCGCAGTGTAGGCATGCCGAAGCGTCTCATTAAACACTACATGCCGGATCAGGAAACCCTCCGGAAGCACCGGCATCTCAAGGTATTCGGCACTCTGCACCACAACCCGAACCTTTGGCACCTGAACCGCCGTTCGGCTTCGGGGGCTTTTGCGGTCGGGCTTTTCATGGCCTTCGTGCCTGTGCCTTTTCAGATGCTGCTTGCCGCCGGCGGAGCGATCCTGGCGCGGGTGAATCTGCCGCTTTCGGTGCTTCTGGTCTGGATCACCAATCCCGTGACCATGCCGCCGATCTTTTTCGGCGCCTACCGGTTAGGCACATGGCTTATGGGTGCACGCGAAAGGGATGTGAATTTTTCGCTTTCGCCGGATTGGTTGGTGTACGAGATGGGGGTAATCTGGCAGCCGTTTCTGCTCGGCTGTTTCATTCTTGGAACCCTGAGCGCAGCCGTTGGCTTCGGCATTATTCGCGGACTCTGGCGACTCCGACTGGTTCGTCATCACCACCACAGGAAGCAGGACCGCGCCGCCCGGGAGACGACGCGGTAAGGCGAATTAGCGCGTCATCCGCCGTATCCTGACCCGGCCACCGCGCCTCCTCAGCCCCGACCGTTGTCTACCAATACACCGTCTTTCATGCGCAGGACGCGATCCATGCGCCCCGCCAGCTGTTCATCATGGGTGACCACCACAAAACTGGTCCGAAACTCGCGATTCAACTCCAGCATCAGTTCGTAGACCTGACCGGCGGTATGAACATCGAGATTTCCAGTCGGTTCGTCGGCAAGGACGCACCGGGGGCGCGTCACCAAGGCCCTGGCGATGGCGGCTCGCTGGCGTTCGCCACCCGAGAGTTCTCCGGGTTTATGGAGGATTCTCGGGCCCAGTCCGACCCGCTCGAGTACCGCTGTCGCCTGTTTACGGGCCTCATCCGGTGCTACCCGGCGAATAAGCAGGGGCATGGCGACGTTTTCCAGGGCGCTGAATTCCGGCAATAAATGGTGAAACTGGTAGACAAAGCCCAATGCCCGATTACGCAGGCGGCCCCGCTCCGCCTCGCCCAGGGCGCTCATTTCGTGGCCGTCGACCCAGACGTGGCCCTCGGTGGGGGCCTCCAAACCGCCCAAAAGGTGTAGCAGCGTGCTTTTCCCCGAGCCCGAGGTACCCACGACGGCGATTCGCTCGCCTTCCGCCACTTCGACGTCAACCCCCCGAAGCACTTCGACTACCGCCGGCCCCTGACGGAACGTCTTGCAGAGATTGCGGCAACCCAGTACGGCATTCGCAGCTTCACTCATAACGCAGTGCCTCCGCCGGTTGGGTGCGCGACGCCCGCCACGCCGGATAGAGCGTGGCGACCACGCTGAGCAGGAAGGCGATCACGGTTATGTTCACCACATCACTCCCATGGAGTTCCGACGGCAAATCGCTGATGTAGTACACATCGGCAGGCAGAAACTGGATGCTGAATAGCTGCTCGATGGCCGGCACGATATTTTCCACATTGAGAGCCAGTGTCACCCCACCGATGAGCCCCAACAGGGTTCCGACGAACCCGATCAGCGTCCCCTGCACCATAAATACGCCCATGATGCTCTTTGGCGTGGCGCCCAGGGTGCGCAGGATGGCAATATCCGTCTGTTTATCGGTGACCACCATCACCAGGGTCGAAACGATATTGAACGCGGCCACTGCGACGATTAGCAGCAGAATGACGAACATCACCATCTTTTCCGTCTGGATGGCACGGAAGAAATTCGAGTGGTACTGGGTCCAGTCCCGGACCTGGTAGACGCCACTCATCTCACCCGCCAGTTCCCGGCTGATATAAGGAGCTCGGAACAGGTCATCGACCTTCAGCCGCACCCCGGTTACCCCCTCATCCATACGAAACAGCCGTTGGGCATCCTGCATATGGATCAGCCCCAGGGCGCTGTCGAATTCATACATGCCGACCCGGAAGATGCCCACCACAGTAAAACGCTTCAGGCGTGGCAGCATCCCGGCGGGGCTGACATTTGCGGAGGGAGACACCAGAGTAACCTTGTCGCCCTGCAGTACACCCAGGATGCGCGCCAGATCGGAACCCAGGATGATGCCGAACTCCCCCGGCTCCAGTGAGGAAAGCGTGCCGCTGACCATGCTTTCGGCGACTTTTGACACCTCTTTCTCGGCATCGGGCAGCACACCGCGAATGAGACTGCCGTTCACCTGTTGGCCATGGATCAGCATCCCCTCCTTCTGGATATAGGGTGCAGCCCCGAGGACCTTCGGATGCCGGCTCACAGATTCCTCCACCGTTTGCCAGTCATCAAGCGTTCCGCCATAGGCACTGATGGTGGCATGGGCCGCCATACCGAGCATGCGCTCACGCAACTCGGTCTCGAAACCGTTCATCACCGAAAGCACGGTGATCAATGCCGTTACGCCGAGCGCAATCCCCAACATCGAAGTGGCGGAGATAAACGAAATAAAGTGGTTTCGGCGCTTGGCGCGGGTGTACCGCAGGCCGATGAAGAGTTCGAGAGGTCGATACATGGGGCGCTATTAGACCATAGGTAAAGGGGGAAACGTAGGGGTGGATTAGCAAGGGCTAGGAGCCTGTCGGACTTGACCGATCGTAGCGAGGGAAAGCCGGTTTTAGACAGATTTTTCGA
>NZ_JAENYR010000041.1 GCF_016841685.1 Thiohalomonas denitrificans | reverse complement strand
TGATTCGGGTCTGCGCAGCAGGGGGTACGGCTCGCAATGACGGCTAAAGGTTCGTCACTGATTCGGGGCTGCGAAGCGGCGGTGCTCGCAAAAAAGAGACAGCCGTAAGCGGCTGCCTCTCCGTGATAACGCACCCGTATTACTGAGCGATGACATTGGTGGGAGGCTGCGGCCGGATGCTTCCCGCACCGTTGGGATAGGCTCCGATATCATCACCGTAACGGCCGGCACCTTTGGCAATGGAGATGTCAAGAAGCTGATAGTCGCTTGCGGATGGATCGACACAACCCGAGCTGCCGACGAGGCTATTGGCTCCGGGGTTCCCGGAAACCCATGACGTGTCCGCCGCATCCTGCCACGTCTCCAGTGAGCCGTAACTTTGCTCGTTGCCATAACGTTCCAGGATGTTCGACAGAGAGCTGTCGTAGAGGTTGTGGTCACTATAATCGATATGATTGTCCCATCCTCCCGAGTGATAAGTGGTCACAATCTGTTGCTCGTTGCCGAGGAATATGTTGTCCCATATCTCCACACCCCGGTGACCTGCCAGCGAAATGGCCGTTTTGGTATTGAAGATGTTATTGTGAATCAGAAGGCCATCATTTACGGTCGAGGTTTCCCAGACTGTGGATTTTACGCCGGTCGGAACATTGTCAAAGATGTTCTCATAAACTTCCTGATCTTTATGTCCCGGGTTGCTGCCGCCGGCAACCGAATAGATGACGCCTGAGTCATAGATGTTCCGGAACGTGTTGTTATGGATTGTGACGCCCTTTTGTCCGGAGGAGCGTTTGTGATAGACGCCCCGATAGACATCAGAGAATTCGTTGTTTGAAATCGTGGTGTGGTGCATGTCGAAGCTATGCAGGCCTGCGACGTTCTGGTTATACGCCGTTCCGCCGACATAGATGTTATGTATCCGATTGCTGTCAGCCGTGCAGTAGCCGCACCCGTCGAATTTGATACCTCCGACATTTCCTCCGGAGCTTCCGTCTATGTGGTGAATGTGATTATTTTTAACCACGATGGCTTCGGCGGAATCCGCTGTGTAGACACCCCCTGAACGTGCGTTTTTGATTTCAAAGCCGTCGATGACGAGATGGTTTCGCTTGAGGATATAGAATCCTGCCCCCTGTTGTTGCTGGTCAATGACCACGTGGTGGCCCGGGTAAGCCTTGAAGATGATGGGAGCATCAGCGGTTCCAGAGTTTTGCGGCTTTAAACCACTGGCCGAGGTGTTTGGATACCCAGAATAAAGTTCCGTGTAGGTTCCGGCTTTGACGAGTACGGTTTCACCGGCAGTCAGGGTTGATGCCGCTTTTTGAATAGTTTTCCAGGGTCGTGATTCGCTACCGTCATTGCTGTCCGAGGCCGAAGAATTGCCGGCATCGACATAGAAGATGTCTCCTGGTGCCGAAAGAGCAACGTGTGGCGCTGCCATCAGAAGCAAAAATGTAACTAGAGAGACTCTAAAGAGTCTGGGAAAAGGGGCGTATTTCATGTCGGACCTTATCAATCAATGAGTGTCGTAACCATTTCGGAATAGGCGCTTTCGATCCCCTCAGAGTTTATCGACGTAACCACAAAGAAATACTCGATCCCGCGTGCGAGGTTTTCGATGGTGTAGGCGGTAAGCCCGGAGTTCGTAACCTCTATTGCGTAAGGATAGTCACCGGCGGATTCACCATAGTGAATACGATAGCCATCCAGGTCAGTGAGGGTGGAACCATCGGTGTTTTCCAGTGGAGGGGTCCAGGCGAGAGTAGCGACCCCTTCGCCGGTGGGAATATGTGGTGTGTCGGGGTTGGTCGTGGTCGTACCGTCGACACCACCACCACCGCACCCGGCAAGTAGCAGGGATCCGGTCAAGACGACTCCCGGAATCAGGCTGGGTTTTTCAAGGCGCATTTCAGGCCTCCGCTTTATTTCGGAGGGCAGACTTTATCAACGCGTCAGGGAGCGGTACGTCGGTTCGAGTCACACCGGGCCTGTGAACGGCGTAGCGTTAGCAAACGCCAATCAGGCAGAGGGTGTCGGAGTTCACAGCCCGGCGATGCAATCTTCAGCGTTCGGCCTCGATGAGATTTTTCGCTATGCAGTCTACAGCGGAATCGATGGTTGAAAAGCAGGCCTGAAAATAGCGGCTACCGTGTCCATACGGATCATGAATGTACGGTCGTCTGGGGGAGGCCCATAGTCCCAGCAGAGTAATCTGGGCATTCGGGTACTGCTTCTCCAGTTGCAAGCATTGTTGCGGTTCCATGGCCGCTAACAGGTCGGTTTCGGTAAGGCGTAGCTGATGAGGCGCTTTGGGCGTGTGTGCACTTAAATCCAGCTGGCGTGCTGTTGCGTTTTGGATGGCATCCGCGTCTGCGTGTAAGGCATCGGCTTCCAGACCAAATGAATCGGTGTAGAGGCCCAGTTGGCGGGCTCGGGCATGGGCGTAGGCACTTCGGCAGATGTTGCCCTTGCAAACGAAGACCACGCGCCGAACGGTGTGGAAATCCACCTGTGTGAAGTGACTCAATTGCCCACTACGGAGAGCCATCAAGGCCCAGGCATGTCTCAGCCATGCCCGCTTTCCGCCAAATTCGTCTTTGAGTGTCTGCTCTAGAGCGCTGGGGAACATAAGCTATGGACATGCTATGACTGTAAGGATAAATCCAGGTGAGTATTCCTGTTCACGGAAGATTAGCGCAAGGAGGATGATTCCGCAGCTTATGACGCGCCTTGTATTACACCTTATAGAAACCTCAGGTCCGGGTGGGGCCGAACGCATGCTTATCAGCATGGTTGAAGGATTGAAGCATCGTGGCATCCAATCCTGCACGATTCTGATTAAAGATGGCTGGCTTCGAGAAGCGCTTGAAGCGGTCGGAAGCCAGGTCAAGCTTCTGCCTCTCAAGCGAACGATCGATTCAGGATGGCTTCGAAAAGCGGCGCAGCTGGTTGAAGATCAAGAAGCGGATGTCATCCATTCCCATGAATTCGCCATGAACGTCTATGGAACCCTGCTCGGCCGACTGACCGGGCGAAGGTGTATTGCAACCATCCATGGCAAAAATTATTACGGTGACAGGATGCGGCGACGGTTTGCATATCGTTATGTTGCCCGCTTTTCGCGCATGGTCGCGGTCTCGGAGGATATACGTCAGTACCTGAACGAAGGGATTGGCATTCCGGAAAACCGGGTGCAGGTTATTGCAAACGGCATTCACACGAGTCGTTTTCAGTTTGATAGTAAACTGAGAGAGCGCACCCGCCGGGAACTACGTTACGGGAAGTATCCAGTGCTAGGTGCTATCGGGAATCTGTACCCCGTAAAAGGGCACCAGGTTCTTTTGCGAGCAGCCGTGTCGATTCTCGAGGAGAGGCCCGACGTGAAGATTTTTATTGCGGGTCGGGGGAGTGAGGAAGAAATACTCAAGAGACAGGCCAAAGAGCTGGGAATAGGACATGCGATATCTTTCCTCGGCTTTAGAGAGGATGTTCATTCACTACTCTGCGCCATGGATGTGTTTGTCCTGCCTTCGATATCCGAAGGCCATCCCTTGTCGCTACTGGAAGCTATGGCGTGTGAACGTCCGGTTATCGCTTCAAACGTCGGCGGCCTACCTGAGGTGATAGAGGATGGCAGGGAGGGCTATCTTTTTCGAGTTGCTGATCACCAGGAACTGAGCATGAAAGTCATTGGCGCGTTAGACGAAGTAGAAGCGACGAAGGCCGTCGCGGAAAGGGGGCGTCGGCGCGTCATAGAAGCGTACAGCCTCGATGCCATGCTCGGAGCCTATATGGATTTGTATCGGGCCAGGGAACGCGGCATGGCCGCGGTCAGGGAGAATTCGTGATGCAAGGCCAACCATCGGCGCTGGTTTTGGACGGTAATGAGAGGAGTGCACTCGCCACGGTCCGCGCATTAGGCAAACGGGGTTTTCGGGTGGTAGTCGGTACGTCAAGACGCCAGTGTATAGCGGGTGTGTCCCGATACTGTAATGCGACGTTCAGGTATCCGTCACCGGATGACAATCCCGAAGGCTTTATTCGGTCGGTAGCCCATGCCTTGAGCCTGAATCCCGTGGACTATGTTCTGCCGATGACCGACTCCACCGTGCCGTTAGTACTTGGTGCAGGAAAGGTGTTGGGGAATACGGTCCCGTTTGGCCCGGAGGCGGCATTCAGTACCTTAAGCCATAAGGGAGAGGTGCTTCGTTTGGCCCGGGACGCGGGTGTTTCGGTGCCGCAGAGCCGCGAAATGGAACCGGCAGTCGGTATAGAGGAAGTGAACGATGCAGTCAGTGCGGTGGGAGGGTTTCCCGTAGTGTTAAAGCCGTGTTGCTCCCGCATCTGGTCAGGCAAGCGGTTTTTGTCCGGAAAGGTCAAGGTCGTGGCTTCCAGGGAGGAACTGGAGGCGGTTTTGGGTTCGGACCCGGTGTTCCGATATGGGTCGTTTCTGGTTCAGGATGTGATTCAGGGGTACGGCGCAGGGCTATTTGTGCTCTTCGATGGAGGTACTGGAACCGCCTGGTTTTCCCATCGGCGGATTCGGGAGCGGCCCCCGGCGGGTGGTGTTAGCACGCTTTCGGAGAGTACGTCGCTCAACGAACCCCTGCAAAAGGCGGCCGAAAAGATTCTAAAGCAAACCGGATGGCAGGGTCCGGCAATGATTGAATTCAAGATCGCGCCGGATGGTGTTCCCTATTTGATGGAAATCAATGCCCGATTTTGGGGTTCGTTGCAATTGGCAATCGATTCAGGAATCGACTTTCCCTATTTGAGCTGCAATATGGGACGGAGGAGGGATGACGATGTATCGGCACAGGGCCGCTATAAGGTTGGTGTCCGCAATCGCTGGTTTCTCGGGGATCTTGATCACTTGTACCTGACGTTTCGCGGTAACCGGAAACTGGTTCAAAAATTCAGGACGTTGGCTTCCTTCGTCCTGGCGGTCAGTGACAGGAGTAGTCGCAATGAGGTTTTCCGCCTGGAGGATATCAAGCCGGGCATAATCGAGCTTTTGCAATATTTTCGACGAAACGAAACAACTGAACTTTCAGCGCTTCATCAAAGCCTGGAACATCATTAGTACAGCACCAGCCAACTTTCGATTCAGTATTCCGTCGATACAGTGGCTTCCGACCTAAATGGCTGCCCGAGGACATCACAATAAAAATCGCGAAGCTGTCGGTAATAGTTGTCTGCGCCAAAATTCACAGCCCGTTTTTGCGCAGCTTCCCCAAGACGCTGCCGGAGGGCTGAATTCCGCATCAGAAGTTCCAGACATTCTGCTAATGCATCTGTATTCTCCGGCTCGAACAGCAAACCATCGATACCAGATTCGATGATCTGCGGGATACCACCGATTCTTGGACCGATTCGGGGTTTGCCTGCGGTCATCGCTTCGATCAGAAAGCGGCCCATGCCTTCAGTTCTGGAAGCGAGTACGCAAATTCCGGCGCCGCCAATATGGATCGGCATATCACGATGGTGGACTGCCTGGTGAAACTCGATTTGTGGATGGCCGGCGATATGCCGGTTTAGCAGGTCACGATTAGGGTACCAGCCAAGGATTTTCAGGCGCCAATCCGGATGCAGGCTTGATATCTTTCTGAAGGCACCAATAAGGATGTCCACGCCTTTCACATAAAAAGGAAATCCCGCCAAGAGAACGACTTTCTCTTCGGCTCCTTTGGAAAATCCTTGAAGGTTGATGTGATTGTGAAAGCAGGCGAGTTTCTGCCCTTTTCGAAGACTCTCCCGGAAGGGAGCCAGCTGGCCGGGGTAAAGCGTCTTGATGCCTGAGCAGCGGAGCAGAACAAAGCGAATAATCAGGCCGTACAAAGTTTTTTTGATGACCGCCTTACGGCCTGTAACCTCATCGACATAATGAATATCCTCGGCATAGTCGCCGTTGACTTCGGTGATCATTTTCGCCTTCAGAATGCGGGCGGCGACGATTCCTAAAATTCCGGTTTTTATCGGGTCGTAGGAGACGACCAGATCAAAGTTTCGACCTGCGATACGGTGTTTTAGAGCAGTCCCCATTACAAAGAGTGCAAAGCGAAGATTGATAGCTCGGTTGCGATGGATAGTCCGCAAGCGAAATGAACCATAGACCCTCGATTCATCGTCGTTACCCGATGTGAGTACCTCGCCCTCGAAATCCCGGGAAAGCAGCGCGAGACGTTCGCCGAACTGGCGATCAAGGTCATATTTCGGGCCAGGAAAAAGAAGAAGAAGAGACTGTTTTGAACTCGATGGCATCTTGATACTCCTTATCCAGTGGTCCATGTGGAAAATAGTGCAACACTCAGACGGTCTCACAAGCGCTATCGGCAGGCGAGGAGCGCACAGGACTGATCGCGTGAACAATTCAGCCGATTGCAACGCATTGGAGCCTTGTGAGCCGGCCCGAAGGGAGCTCCGCTAATGGGCCAATCCCGCGTTGCGCTGTCTGGAAAGGGCGCGCCATTCCCTGCGCAGCGCGCCTGGTTTTGGCCCATTAGTGGGGGGCTCTGAGAGCCACACTATTTTTTTCCGCATGGACCACTAGCAGCCTGTCCGAGAATAGGCTGACCTACTGCGGCGAAGCCTGATTGGCCAGATTTTCCGCTCATTTTCGTTAAATAGACCACTATTCGCCTCAAAGACCGAAGGATCTGACTCAATCCGTCTTGTCCTCGTGACGGTCGTTATTCTCGGACAGACTCCTGGCGATTCAAGCAGGAGAGGTGAAACCGAAAGAGGGCGGTCGAAGTCCCCATACCCTGGTGTATTCCGATGCGTGCAATGCGAAACGGATCCGTGTTCCGGGTATTGCAGCCGCGGACGGTGGTGCAGGCCCCCGAATAGTGCCTTCGGACGACAGCCTCCGCATCATCGGAGCGATTCCCGTTTGGGTAGCAGAACAGAACCGGTTTAACCCCTGTCTCCTTGACGATCTGATTGCTGGAGCCCACAACCTCATGTTCAAGAGAAGAGTGCGAAAGCGTAGCATCAAGGCGTTGATGCGTCCGTGTGTGGGAACCCAGTTCGACAAGCCCCGATGTTGTCATGTTTCTGGTTTCGTCCCATGTCAACAGTGCCCGCGTTTGCGGCCGGCCGATGCCGGCAGTGCGCTCTGCCAATTCAATGCGCCGGCGTAACTCGGTATCGCCGTGTGACTTGGCTGCAGAAATCATGCAGTGAATATCAGTTCGGGACAACCGCCCCGAGTCGGCATCCGGCGGTAGCAGCTTCTCGATCCAGGTAAAAGCCGGGTGGCGGCGCATGTCGGGCCACCCCTTTGCTATCACTCTGGCCAGGCGTTCCGGCCAGAACCAGTCGTTGGTGCTGATATAGTCGGTTGCCAGAAACAGGGTTGCCGGAACCTGGTACCTCGCAAGCAGCGGATACGCATGCTGATAGTTGTCAGCCCACCCGTCATCGAATGTGACGGCAATCGCACTTTTCGGTAGTGGAGCGCCAGATTGTGCCTGCGTCATCCAATCGGAAAGGTGTACCAGTTCATGGTGTTTCCTGAGTGCTTCAAGCTGACTTTTGAAAGCGGCCGTGGAGATAGCCATGCCGGGCTGCACGGTTGGTTTTGCGATCTCATCAAAGGGCAATACGCGGTGATACATCAGCACAATCAGTCGGGGCGCTCCAAATGAGCGTCGATCCAATCCTGTTGCGGCAATGAAGGAGCCGACTGAAGTTTTGATGATTCGTTTTAGCATCGGATTTCGAAACCCGTGGACGAGTCGTAACAGCCAAGCTGCACGCGAGCAAGACAATTGGCTGTCGAAAAATTACCGCTCGTCCATATGGCTGGCGCCCCTTCACGGATCGAATTTCGCACAACACAATACTTAGAAACTCACGTTCCCGGATTGCTACTTTCCATACTATAGAACCAAACACGCCCCGCAGCGATGCGCCGGATAGCGGCCGTCCGAGCGGTTTGCATGGAATATAAAACAGAGCTATACGTGATGGTGTATTCGGCAGTAAGTCACGCTTGCCGACCGGCTTGGAGAAAGCAGTTCCATGGCGACTTCACTCGCTGTGGCGGCAGTCAATAGCCGAACAGGATAGAGATTACTCCGGGTTTTCATCACCAAGGGATAAGTTCGTGAACGAAATCTTTCAGCAGATCGTCGTATACGCGCGGGAAGCCCTGAGATATCGGTGGCAGGCCCTGGCAATTGCCTGGCTTGTAGCGGTGGGAGGCTGGCTTTTCGTTGGCACGATGCCCAACCAGTACTCGGCACAGGCAAAGGTGTATATCGATACCGATAGTATTTTGAAACCTCTGCTTCAGGGCATATCGGTCGACACCGAGGATGCCGGGGATCGGCTCGGCGCGATGACCCGGATCCTGTTGAGCCGACCCAACCTGGAAGCTGTGGCCCAAAAGGTGGGTATCGTAGAGACAGCTGAAACCCCCGAAGAGCATGAAAGGGCGCTCATCGGACTTGCGCGATCCATCGAAATAGAAGCCAGCAACAGTGCTGATAATCCGCGAGCCGCTCCGGATATCTACACGATCAATAGCAGTCATGGCGATCCGGAGACGGCGAAAAAGATCGTCCTGGCTCTCTTGGAAACCTTTATGGCGAAAACCAGGCAAGATTCTTTGCACAACTCCAAAGTGGCGGAGGAGTTTCTGACTGAACAGATCAGCGCTTACGAAGAGAAACTCCTAGCATCGGAAAAGCGGGTTGAAGAATTCAAGGAGAAGTACGCGGATGTTTTGCCCGAGCAGGGAGGCTCCTATTTTCAACGCCTGCAGCAATCCCGTGGGGCTCTCTCGGAAGCTGAATTGGATTTACGGCAAGCGAAACGCCGCCGCGATGAGTTGCACTCGCAGTTGGAAAAAGCCAGGGAAATGCGTGTCATTCTCGGTCCGGATGGTCAGCCGGTGCGATCGCCCCTGGAAGAGCGGATCCTGACGCTGGAAAGTCGTCTTGATGAACTTTCTCTGAGGTATACCGAATTTCATCCCGACTACAGGGAGACGAAGGCGACGCTGCAGGATCTACGTCGTCAGCGGGCGACGCTCGGTAACGAAGACACGGGGGCCAATCCATTGGTTCAGCAGCTTCAGTTGACCCTAGGGGAAACCAAGGCCGATATCGCTTCGCTCCAGGTAAAACGGGATGAGTACGCGGAGCGAGTTGAGACACTTCGCAGGCAGACCAAGACCCTGCCGCAAGTAGAAGCGAAGCTACAGCGCCTCACTCGTGACTACAACGTACACAAGGAGCGGTATAACTCCCTCTTGGAGAGAATGGCAGCAGCCAGAATATCCGAGGATGTGGATAAAGCGGGTGAAAAGGTAAAGTTCAGCATTATCGATCCACCGAGGGAGCCGGTTTTCCCGGCGGCACCCAATCGACCGATACTGAATAGCCTGGTCCTTATGGTCTCTCTCGGCATGGGAGTCGGGTTGGCAGCGGTTCTGTCCCAGGTTCGACCGGCGGTCTATACGCGCAGTATGCTTGAAGAGATTGGGGGGATGGAGGTCATCGGTAGTGTAGCCCTGATATCGAGTCCGGAGCATAAAAAACAGCAACTGCGGGAGCGCTGGCTAATCGGGCTTGTCGTCGTGGCTCTCGTTCTGGTGTTTGGCGGCATTACAGTGGCGCAATTGGGCATGATAGTGCCCCCGGCAAGCGGTTAAGAGGTGGGATATTCGATAGCGGTTCGACTTTCACGTAAACCGGGAAATGAGTCACAGGGAGAGGGCAGTGGTCAAGGAACGGCCGATAAACGCGATGAGCGTGGATGTTGAAGATTATTTCCACGTCTCTGCTTTTCGTCACTCCGTTGTCCGCCAAGACTGGGATAAGTTTCCCGCCAGAGTGGAGAGAAACACCGATAGGTTAATAAGGATATTCGACCGGAGTTCGGTAAAGGCGACTTTCTTCGTCCTCGGGTGGGTGGCAGAAAAATACCCGAATCTGGTCAGGCGCATCGCCGATAATGGCCACGAAGTGGCATGTCACGGGTACAGTCACGCACTGGTCTATGAGCAAAAGAACACGACCTTCCTTCAGGAAACCATTCGAGCAAAAGCCGTCCTTGAGGAGCAGGCGCAGCAACCGGTGATCGGCTACCGGGCGGCCAGCTGGTCCGTCACTTCCGAATCACTATGGGCGTTGGATATCCTTCATGAGGTTGGCTTTCAATACGATTCAAGTATTTTTCCCGTCCGAAGAGACATCTATGGGATACCCGGTTCCCCCCGGGATATACACCAACGACCCACAAATTCCGGCCCCCTGACCGAATTCCCACCCGCCACGCTCCCCGTGTTCGGACGAAACCTGCCGGTTGGTGGAGGTGGCTATTTCAGGCTTTATCCCTACGCCTTTACCCGGGCGGCCCTACGACGGACCAATCAAATCGGATCGTGTCGTTTCATGTTTTATGTCCATCCATGGGAGATCGATCCGGAGCAGCCGCGGCTTGCGGCCGGAATCAAATCCCGATTTCGCCATTACCTGAATCTGACGCGGTGTGAGCAGCGTTTGTGTCGATTACTCGGTGATTTTCAGTTTGATACGGCCAGAAACGTGCTGGCCGAGCTGGGTTATCTGAGCATTCATGGCAAAACAAGTATGGTTACTTCCTATGATGCAGCTGCACGTGAACAGCAGACGATGGCCAGAACGAACCGTCTCCGGAAAACGCCGGACTCTTTGCAAGCACGCGAAGGACTTCGAGGAGACAGAGGTTAAACAATGGGACGAATTCATATCGTGCCACGAAAGACGGACCATCTATCACCGGTTGGAGTGGGGCCGGTTAATTGAGCGGGTCTTTGGGCACAAAACCCACTATTGGATGCAAATTGATGAATATGGAGAACTAGCGGGTGTACTTCCATTGGTCGAGATCAGAAGCAAGTTGTTTGGTACCTATCAAATCTCGCTTCCCTTCTTTAACTATGGCGGGGCACTGGGAACCGATCCCGATATCGAAAGAGATTTAATGGAACAGGCGTGGGTTCGCGCAAGCCAGCAGGGTGTGGGACACATTGAATTTCGGGATTCAATCTCGCGAGATGCGGATTTGCCATGCAGAAAGGACAAGGTGGCGATGCTCAGAGAATTGCCATCAGACGGTGACCGACTCTGGAGTGAATTGGGGGGGAAAGTGAGGTCACAGGTTCGTCGTCCGATGCGGGAAGGGGCGCAATTTGTTTGTGGAGGTGGGGAACGTATTGATGATTTCTATAGGGTCTTTTCACGTAACATGAGAGATCTGGGAACGCCGGTCTATCCCAAAAGGTTTTTTGCAGAGATTCTGCAGAATTTCGCAGAGAGGGCAGGCATTGGGGTTGTCTACATAGCGCGAAAGCCTGTCGCTGCAGGAATTCTTCTGTTCGATGGCAACACCATGGAAATCCCCTGGGCATCTTCGCTGCGAGAATATAACCGTCTGGGTGTCAATATGCTGCTGTACTGGAACGCCTTATCGGAAGCGATCGAAAAGGGCGCAAAAAGCTTTGATTTTGGTCGATCGACTTATCAGAGCGGGACCTACAGATTCAAACGCCAGTGGGGAGCCAGCGCCAAACAGCTGCATTGGTCCTATGCGCT
This sequence comes from Thiohalomonas denitrificans, assembly GCF_016841685.1. Taxonomy (GTDB): domain Bacteria; phylum Pseudomonadota; class Gammaproteobacteria; order Thiohalomonadales; family Thiohalomonadaceae; genus Thiohalomonas; species Thiohalomonas denitrificans_A. The sequence continues at coordinate 20,758 of NZ_JAENYR010000041.1, read as the reverse complement.
TCCAGAGGATGGAGAGTTACCTGATTTGACGCCGCAAAACCGCAGATTCAAGTATGCGATCGCCCTGTGGAAGAGGCTTCCACTGAGTGTCGCTAATCGATTAGGTCCCGGAATCGTGAAGAATCTGCCGTGAATTTCCGCAGGACACCGACGGGTGTACGCGACTCGAAAATGGATCTTCGGTATACGATTAGAGGCCAAGGATAAATATCATGGAGCCTACAGTCAGTGTTTTAATCCCTACTCACAACATGGGGAAACACATCGCCACCGCTATCCTATCGGCATTGGAGCAAAGCTATCCGGTATCGGAGATCGTCGTAGTGGATGACGGTTCTACCGACGACACCGAACGGGTCATGGAACAGTTCAAGGACGACGACCGGGTGAGGTATCTTCGGCGAGATCGTATGGGGCAGGGTAAGGCACGCAATCTGACGCTGGAGGTTGCACGTAGCGAATTCGTGGCCTTTCTGGATGCGGATGACCTGTGGACCAGAGATAAGCTGGAACGCCAAATACCGGCCTTCCTTACAGACCACAAGGTCGGCGTGGTCTACAGCGATGTGGTTGTCATGGATGAAAAGGGCAGTGTTCAGTATTTTCCAAAAATCCAACGATATTCTGGTTGCATCACCCAACCATTGTTTTCGGGAAATTTCATACCCATGTCGTCGGCGGTTGCGCGTAGGCGATCTCTGGAGGCAGTGGGCGGATTTTCGGAAAGCCTGAGCATGGGTTTGGATTATGATCTCTGGCTGCGGGTTTCAGCGGTCTGGAAGTTTGTTCATGTGCCGGAACCGCTTTTGTTGTGGAGGAGCTGGGACGGGCAGACCTGTTCGCACAACTTCAAGGGGAGACACGATTCGGATGCCGTCATACGGAGTCGTTTTCTGGAGGAATTTCCCGGAATGGTCAGTAAGAAGCGCATTCGGAAAACAGAGGCGCTGTCATACCTCGGGCGTGGTATCAACTATCTTTCCCTGGAAGGGAACCGGACTGCAGCAGCATTGGATTTCGTGAAGGCCATCAGGTTCGAGCCTTCTTTGATGGGTGCCTGGAAAGGATTGGCGAAGTGTCTTCTACCGCACGGATTTTGCAGCGCGGGGAACTAAACAGGTCACAGGTATGTGTGGAATAGCGGGTATTTTGAACCTTCGGCAAGGAATGCCGGCGGTCGGCAGCCTGGAACTGGGTGCAATGATTGTCCAACTGGCCCATCGTGGACCTGACGGCGCCGACGTGCGTCCGATGGGGCCTGTAGGGCTGGCCCACGCACGGCTTAGCATTATCGACCTGGAGGGCGGGAAACAGCCTCTCGCTAACGAGGACGGCTCTATTTGGGTGGTCTTGAATGGCGAAATCTTTAATTTCCCCGAACTTCGTCAGCAACTCAAATCAGCTGGACACAGCTTTCGAACGGAATCGGACACCGAGGTCATCGTTCACCTCTATGAAGATCATGGCGAAGAGTTCGTGCACCAGCTGAATGGTCAGTTCGCCATCGCTCTGTGGGATAGCGTGAAGGAAAAACTGATCCTGGTTCGGGACCGGGTCGGGATCGCACCGCTGTTCTATTCCCAAGAGGGAGACCGGCTCTTTTTCGCCTCCGAGATCAAGGCGATTCAGCCCGTCCAAAAAAGGATTTCGCGTGCCAACCCGGCGGCACTGGAACAGGTCATGACGTACTGGGCACCGATAAGCCCGAATACGATGTTTGAGGGGATTCATGAGCTGCCTCCGGGGCACACGATGACCATCGAAAATGGAAACAAATCCATTCGCCGCTACTGGGACTGGAGCTATCCCCCCGATGGCATCTATGACCACCGGGATGAAGATGAGTTGGCAGAAGAGTTGCGGTCCCTGCTGGCAGACGCAGTCCGAATCCGTCTTCGGTCCGATGTTCCGGTTGGGGCTTATCTGTCCGGAGGATTGGATTCCTCGGCAATTGCCGCTCTCATCCGCCAAGCAGATAGCGCGCCACTGAAGACCTTTTCGATCGGCTTCGATCAAGAGGGATATGACGAATCTGACTATCAGACAGAGATGGTATCGCACCTCGGAACGCAGCACCGGTCCTTTCGGTGCGGGTTGAGTGATATCGCCGAGTCGTTCTCGGACACCGTTTGGCATGCGGAAAGCCCTCTGCTTCGTACCGCACCGACACCGATGAAATTGTTGTCGGGGCATGTGCGGGGTGAAGGTTACAAGGTCGTACTGACGGGAGAGGGTGCGGATGAAGTTCTGGGTGGCTACGACATCTTCAAGGAAGCCAAAATCCGCCAGTTCTGGGCCCGAAATCCAGACTCGAAATTCCGTCCGGCACTGCTGAAGCGGCTCTATCCTTACTTGAATATCGCCGGCGGGCAGTCCTTGGCTTATCTCAAACAGTTTTTTGGGCGGGGACTGCATGAGCCTGATAGTCCTTGGTTTTCTCACGTCCCCCGCTGGACCACGACCGAGGCCATAAAAGGTTTTTTCTCGGAACGGATGCAGGAACACGCCGTCTCCGGTTATGAATCGGCCCGTTCCCTTTTGCCCGCCGGTTTTGAGCGGTGGCACTGGTTTGAAAAAGCACAGTATCTTGAATCAAAGACTCTGATGGCGGGCTATCTGCTGTGTTCTCAAGGCGATCGCATGCTGATGGCCAACGGAGTCGAAGGACGCTATCCATTTCTGGATCACCGTATTATCGAATTCGCGAACCGGATCCACCCGCGCCTGAAAATGAGGGGCCTTACCGAAAAATACCTCCTCAAAAAGGCGGTGGGCCGGTACCTGCCGAAACGCATCGCGCAGCGGACCAAGCAGCCGTACCGGGCGCCGGAGTCTGCGCCATTCCTCAGTGGTCAAACTCCGGAATTCATTCATGAAATGATGAAACCGGAAAAACTGCGAGATTATGGCTATTTTGATCCGGCACGCGTCGCCATGCTGCAACGCAAGATGGCACGTGGTGGCACGCTAGGCTATAAAGATAACATGGCTTTCGTCGGCATCCTTTCGACGCAGCTATGGCACCAGTTTTTTATCGAAAATGCCGCAATGGCATCGGAGCACCCCAACCTGCAAGGAAGCGGAGAGTACAATGTCCATCGAGCATGATGTTCGCGCCTATATCCTCGATAATTTTCTTTTTACTGACGATGATTCCGTATTGGAAAATCAGGAATCCCTGCTGGAACGCGGGATCATCGATTCTACCGGTGTGATGGAGCTGGTCGCCTTTCTCGAAGAGGAGTTCGGCATCGGGGTTGCCGATGATGAACTCCTTCCCGACAACCTCGACTCTATCAACCAAATTGTCGGCTTTGTCCTTCGAAAACAGCGCATCGCGGCAAATGCCTGAGCGGGGAAGTACGACTCGTATTCAGCGGCTCGTGCATGACGCCCTGGTATTGAGCTCATCACGCGCACCTGACAAAGCGAGTGTGATCGCCGACGGCGTACACCACAGCTACCGGGAGTTGTGGGATTCCGCCCGGCGTCTGGCCGGTGCCCTGCAAACGCACGGTGTCCAGCCTGGTGATCGGGTGCTGCTTTGGCTGGAAAATGGATGGGCGGCGGCGGTATCGATCTATGCAGTGTGGATCGCGGGTGGCGTACTGGCCGTGATCAATCCGCAGACCAGGCCGGACAAGTTCCTGTTTATCGCAAAGGACAGCCAGGCAACTGCGCTCATTGGAGAAGCGAAGCTTGTTGAGCCGCTGAGCGGCGTCCTGGGAACGGTCGACAGCAGCTTGCGTTATACGGCCGTGAGTGGAGAATCCGTTCACTTTGAAAGCATCGAAGCCCTATTTGAAGATGTAGCGGCGCCTTTAATTGAGCCCCGACCGGTGATAGCGACCGATCTGGCGGCGCTAATCTATACCTCCGGCAGTACCGGTGAACCGAAAGGCGTGATGCACAACCATCAGAGCATGGTATTTGCATCGACCAGTATCATCGAATATCTGCGTCTGTCTGAAGACGACCGGGTGCTCTGCGTTTTGCCTTTGGCGTTCGATTATGGCCTGTACCAGCTGCTTATGTCGGTTCAGCTCGGAGCAACCCTGATACTGGAGAAATCGTTTGCGTTTGCCGGGCAAGTGCTGGCGCGACTGGAAAAAGAACGGGCGACGGTGTTTCCCGGCGTACCGACGCTGTTTGCGAGTCTGATTGACGGCTACCGGCGCAACGGCAAGACATTTCCTTTCGTGCAGCGGGTAACCAATACTGCCGCAGCGCTGCCGGAAGGTTTTATCGCCGGGCTGCAAAAGGTGTTTCCGGAATCGCTGGTCTTCAGCATGTACGGTTTGACCGAGTGCAAGCGAGCGACCTGGCTCGATCCGGAGCAGTTGGAAAAACGGCCCGGTTCGGTGGGCAAGGCGATCCCGGGGACGGATGCTTTTGTGCTGCGTGACGATGGCACACGGGCGCCGCCCGGGGAGACCGGAATTCTTCACGTGCGTGGCCCCCACGTGATGCTCGGGTATTGGAGGCGACCCGAGCAGACGGCCCGGATGCTCAGGCCGGGTAATTGGCCGGGGGAACGTATGCTGTGTACCCAGGACCTGTTCTGTTCGGATGAGCACGGCTACCTCTATTTCGTGGGACGGTCGGATGATGTCATCAAAAGCCGTGGTGAAAAGGTCAGTCCGGTAGAGGTGGAGAGAGTGCTTTGCGGGCTCGAAGGTGTCCACCAGGCGGCGGTGCTCGGAATGGATGACCCCATTTTGGGACAGGCGATTTGTGCCTTTGTCGAACCGGATGGAACGAGCGAGATCACTCCCGCGCACCTGAAAGCGGGGTGTAGCGAAAAGCTCGAGCCTTTCATGGTTCCCAGGCATTTTGAGATCATCGAACAGTTGCCTCGGACAGCAAACGGAAAGGTGGATAAGCGACATCTGTCTGCCGAATTTGCGCAGATAACAGGCGAAGGCGCCGCATTGAGGAAGGTGTAACGATGGCAGATACGATGACAGCGAAGTCGAGTCTGAGCTATGGAGTGCTGACCCTGGATCCCTCTTCCGAAGCCGAACGGATCGGTCGCGGAATCCGGGAGCACCTTCGGGCCAGTTTGAAACGGCGGGGAATGGTTCTGGGTCTGTCCGGAGGCGTCGACAGCAGTGTCTGTGCCGCGCTGGCAGTCGAGGCCGTGGGACCGGAGCGGGTGTTCGCGTTGCTGATGCCGGAAGATGACGCCTCGAGTGAAAGCCTCGAAAAGGGCCGGATGCTCGCAGAACAGCTGGGCATCAGCTATGAAATCCGGGATATCACCGCAACTCTGCAGGCCTTGGGGTGTTATCAGACCCGGGATGATGCAATTCGACGGGTCTTTTCCGACTACGACACTGACTGGCGCAACAAAATCGTGATTCGTGGCGGTCAGGACGGGCGGATCAACCACTTCAACCTGGTGGTCGAATCCCCGGACGGGCAGTTACGTGAGCAGCGCCTGAGGATGGAGGAGTATCTGCAGATCGTCGCTGCCACCAACTACAAGCAGCGGGTCCGCAAGATGCTGGAGTACCACTATGCGGATCGCTTCAACTATGCGGTGGTGGGTACGCCTAATCGGCTCGAGTATGACCTGGGCTTTTTTGTGAAAAATGGTGACGGCTCGGCCGATCTCAAGCCTATCGCGCATCTTTATAAAACCCAGGTGTATGCGTTGGCGGAGCACTTCGATATCCCGGAGTCGATCCGAATGGCTCTGCCGAGTACCGACACCTACAGCCTTGCACAGGGCCAGGACGAATTCTATTTCGCACTCCCGTACGGGGAGATGGACCTGGCGCTCTGGGCCTACGACCATGGCCGTGCAGCCCAGGAGCTGGGTCAGGTATTGGATATCGGCACCGACGGGGCGTTACGGGTTTATGCCGATATCGAAAAGAAACGGCGGATGGCCAGTTACCTTCATGCACCACCACTGCTTTGTGCTGACTAGGAGCCTGTCCGAGAATAGCGACAGTCAAGAGGGCAAGACTGTAGGTCAGTCTATTCTCGGACAGGCCCCTAGCCGGAGTGCTCACCGCAAAGGCGTAGCCACCCGGTTTTCTGGTGTCTTGCCATGAAATCACAAAGCAGTTACCGGATCGGCAGCATGCCATCGAGCAGTTCGGCGGCACGCCGGGCGCCCCCGGGTTCACCGAGCTTCCCGCGCACCTCTTTAAGGTCCTCCACCGAACGGGTATGGATTTGCGGCAGCAGGAGCTGTTCGAGCTCGGCAGCCAGGGCCTGCGGGGTCGCCTCGCCCTGGAGGAGCTCCCGTGCCACCTGGCGACCGGCTACGATATTGCACATGGCGATGTGCGGGAGCTTTATCAGCCGTCGCATGATGGCGAAACTGAGCGGTGACACCTTGTACACGACGGTCAGCGGGACGCCCATCAAGGCGACTTCCAGCGTCGCGGTACCGGATGCTGTGGCAACGGCGTCACAGGCGCGGATGACGTCGTAAAAGCGGTCCTCCACGACGGTGACGTTGGCGCTGCTGCTCTCCAGGTGAACATCGAGTTCGTGACGATCGAGACTCGATGACTGTGGCAACAAAAACTGTACCTTTCCGATATGCGACTGCAGCAGCGTGGCGGCTTCCAGCAACAGCGGCAGAAGACGCTGCAATTCGCTCCGGCGGCTCCCCGGAAACAGACCGATAATCGGGCGGGCCGGATCGAGGCCGAAGGCGCGGGCCGCCTCGTCGCGGGTCAAGTCACTACCGACCTCATCGACCAGGGGGTGACCGACGTACCGCACCGGTACGCCATACTCCCGGTAAAACGACTCTTCGAAAGGGAAGACCACCGCCATCAGGTCCACATACTCCTTGATGGTGTAAACGCGCTTGCGGCGCCAGGCCCAGACCTGGGGACTGATGTAATAGAAAACGGGGATGCCCAACTGCCTGGCGCTTTTGGCGAGTTTCAGATTGAAACCGGAGTAGTCCACCAAAACCAGCAGATCGGGTCGTTCGCTTGCCAGAAGCCGGCGCATCCGCTGCAGGACGCCATAGATAAAGCGGAAGTGTCTGAGGATTTCGAACAGACCGAGAACCGCCATGTCGCGGCAGTCCACCAGGGTCTTCACGCCGGCGGCGCGCATGCGCGGTCCGCCGATCCCGAAGAACTCGACATCGGGGCGCAGTAGGTGTGCTTCTTCCACCAACCGCGCCGCCCGCGACTCGCCGGAGGCCTCCCCGGCGACGATCATCACCCGCTGATTGCTAGCCACAGAGTGCACGTTAATCGGTTATTGGTGATTGGCTTGATGGGATGGAGGCCATTTCCGCCTTCTCTGTGTCTGTGCGATCTCTGTGGCTATCGATCTTCAGGTGACGGTTTTGCTGATCACGCCGATGACCGTATCCACCTGTTCATCGGTCATTTCGGGGAAAATAGGCAGGGAGAGGCATTGGGCTGTTACGGCCTCGGCCACAGGCAGTTCGACGCCTTGGCACGCTTCGGCAAACACCTCCTGCCGGTGGAGCGGGATCGGGTAATAGACGGCGCAGGCAATGTCGTTACCGCGCAGCGCCTGCATGATTTGATCCCGGCGCTCCGAGAGCAGTGTGTACTGATGGTACACATGGCGGCCGATGCCATCCTCGTGCGGCGGCGTGATGTCGGTCATCTCTTTCAGCGCAGAGGTATAGCGGTGGGCAACCCGCCGACGGCTGTCGTTGTATTGATCGATGTATTTGAGCTTGGCACGCAGAATGACGGCCTGGAGCTCATCCAGGCGGCTGTTGAAACCGATCTCGGAGTGATGGTACTGCTTCCAGCTGCCGTGGTTACGCAGGACCCGCAGGTGTTCGGCCATGGGGGTCGAGTTGGTGGTGATCAGCCCGCCGTCGCCGAAACCGCCCAGGTTTTTGCTGGGAAAGAAGCTGAAGGCGCCGACGGCGCCAATGGTACCGGTTTTCCGCTGGCCAACGGCCGCGCCGAATGATTGCGCACAATCCTCGATGACAGAAAGGCCGTGCTTCTGCGCCAATGCACCGACGGCCTGCATGTCCACCGGCTGACCGAATAGGTGCACGGGAAGCAGGGCGCGGGTCCGCTCGGTGATGGCGGCCGCTGTCTTCGCCAAGTCGATGTTGAACGTGTCTGGGTCGATGTCCACAAAGACCGGCGTAGCACCTACATAGCGGATCGCCTCGGCGGTGGCGATAAAGGTGAAGGGTGTCGTGATTATCTCGTCGCCCGGCTGGATTCCGGCGGCGATCAGTCCCAGGTGCAGGGCGTCGGTTCCAGAGGCGACCGCGATGGCGTGTTCCGCCCCCAGGTATTCGGCGGTCTCCCGCTCGAAGGCCTGCACATTCGGGCCCAGAATGAATTGCGTTTTTTCCAGTGCTTGCAACAGACCGGCGTCGATCTCGTCTTTGATGGCGAGATACTGGCCCTTGAGATCCACCATTGGGATCATATCGGGAACTCCTTAGATTCGTTAGCCCGGATTCTTTACTGCAAAGGTCTAAAGAGCACAAGGACCTGATTTTAGGATACTTTGCCTTCGCCGTAATGTTGTTGCTTTTTTGTTACGACTGCACCGCCTGATTTGCGGTCCGCTATCGGTTCCTGGCGCTCTTTGGGCCTTTGCGGTGAACATGATCAATATCGGGTCAGTGGCTGCGGGTGACCATTTCGGTTATTCGGGTGGCGGTCTTCAGTGCCTGGCACCCATCTTCACCACTGACCACCGCCGGTTTGCCCTCGGTAATGGAGTCGAGGAACGCCTCGATCTCCGCCATGATGGCATCGCTGCTTTCGAAGGCGGTCTCTTCACTGGTGATTTCCGGTATGCCGGGGAACATCTCCTTCTCACCCTTGCGGTGGATACTCAGCGTCTTGTCCTGAAAATCGATGCCGATGTACATGTCATGCTGGAAAACCCGCATCTTGCGTTGTGGTTTCAGGCTGACCCGGCTGGCGGTGACGTTGGCAACGCAGCCGTTTTCGAACTTGATGCGTGCGTTGGCGATGTCGGTTTCGTTGGTGAGGACGGAGACCCCGTCGGCATGGATCTCCAGCACCGGTGAGCGGACCAGGTTCTGAATGATCTCGATGTCGTGGATCATCAAATCGAGTACCACGTTGACGTCGGCGCCGCGCGGATTGAAGGAGGCCAGCCGGTGGGATTCAATGAACAGCGGATCCAGCAGCACATCATCCAGCGCCAGAATGGCGGCGTTGAAACGTTCCAGATGGCCCACCTGCAGGACCCGTTGATGCTGCCGGGCGAGTTGCACCAGCTCTTCGGCCTGGGCCACCGTCGCAGTGATCGGCTTCTCGACCAGCACGTGCAGGCCGTTTTCCAGACACTCTTTGGCAACCTCGTAATGCAGCTGCGTCGGCACCACGATACTGACCGCATCCACTTGGCCGAATAGCTCACGGTAGTCGGAGAGAGCCCAGGTACCCAACTCCTCGGCGACTCTTGCGGCGGCTTCAGGGTCCACATCGGTGACTGCCACCAGTTCGGAATGAGGCAGCGCGGCATACTTCTGGGCGTGGAAGCGGCCAAGGTAGCCGACTCCGATAACAGCGGTTCGTATCATCTGCAAACACGGAAGGTTAGGAAACGGAAGCCGCTTCACGACGGCCGGCATTCTGTCGGATTCAGGTAATCGTTTGCGATCTGCCAAGGAGCTTCGCTCTTTCGTCAGCGCATGCCTAGAGCGATGTAGATAGCCGGGCAACGAGGAGTACACATTGCCCAGGCGATGATTACCCGGGTCCGGCAGGCCGCTGCATGATCGCATTTGCCCGGATGCAAATCAACGCGTGCTTTGCCGTTAGGGGCGGGGTATGCTCTCGGAAAAAATCCAGCGGGGGAGAGAAATCCGAGTGCCGATACAGACCCGTTTCGATTTTTCCGCCGGGGGTGACCGGCTTGCGGGCGTCGATGAAGCCGGACGGGGACCGCTTGCCGGTGCGGTAGTGGCGGCGGCAGTGATTCTCGATCCCAACCACCCTATCGAGGGTCTCGACGACTCGAAGGTGCTCTCCGCAGCGGCCCGGGAGGCGCTCTACGGGAGGATTACCGGGAGCGCACTCGCCTGGGCGGTCGGTCGGGCCGAGGTGGAGGAGATCGACCGGATCAATATCCTGCAGGCCACGTTGAAGGCCATGGCGAGGGCGGTCGATGGGCTCGGCGTCGAGCCGGAGCACGTCCTGGTTGATGGCAATCAGTGTCCTCGAGTGCCGTATTCGGTCGAATATGTCATTGGAGGGGATGCACTGGTGCCGGCGATCAGTGCAGCGTCCATTGTGGCCAAAGTGACCCGGGACCGGGAAATGGCCGAGTTGGATACCCGATTCCCGGGCTATGGATTCGCCAGCCACAAGGGCTATTCGACGGCCGCCCACCTGGAGGCCCTGAACCGTCTGGGGCCGAGTCCTGTACACCGGACCACGTTCGCTCCAGTGCGCCGGTTGCTGGAAAGGGAATTTGGATAGGGGCGCCCCGTGGGGTGTGGACCAAGGGGTGCCCTGGTATTGATTTGAGTATCAGTGGGTCCGCGAAACCTTCGAGACCAGCCGATTGACACGGCAGCCGATGTCATCGAAGACGCGAATGATACCCGCCTGCAGATCCTCTTCCTCCCACGATTCGGCCTGTTTGAGCCGCAGTTGACTCAAGCGGTTCTTCGCAGCATCGCGCCGCTCCTTCAATTCCTGGACATCGCGAAAATAGCGGCTGCGGGTCCGCGGTCCGATTCGATCCAATTCGGCTTCCAATTCATTGATCTGGTGCTCCCAGCCGACCAGTTGGTTCTCGAGCCGTTGAATGGCTTTTTCCTGCATGGGTACATAACTCCGTCCTGAACACTATCGAAGCAAGTATAGGCGGGATTTTCCGGTTCATCGGGGCGAACGTGCGCACACTCCCGGCGAGATCCGCGATCGCTACAGTGTGTGGGAGGCCGAAACCCAAGACCATCGTCTGTCAAGACTTGTTGCTTCCGGGGCGATCCGGTAGCTTTCCGCCATGACGCCTACCTTTTGCCACCTTCGCATACACACCGAGTATTCGCTGGTCGACGGCATCGTCCGCATCAAGCCGCTGGTCAAGGCGGCTGCCGAGACGGAAATGCCGGCGGTCGCGCTGACCGACCAGTGCAACCTGTTCGCCCTGGTGAAATTCTATGGTGCCGCTCAGCGTGCGGGGGTAAAGCCGATTGTCGGGGTGGACCTTTGGCTCGAGGACGAAACCGACGACCCGACCCGTGAAGGGCCGGGGCAATCCACTCGCCTGCTACTGCTGTGCAAGGACGAGACCGGCTACCGCCATCTCACCGAACTGGTCTCGCGCAGCTATATCGAAAACCAGCACGCCGGTGTGCCCATGATCAAGAAGGCGTGGCTGACGGCCGACAGCACCCGGGGCCTGATAGCGCTCTCGGGCGGACGCGAGGGCGATGTGGGCCGCGCCATTCTGAATGGTAAGCGCGATGTCGCCGCGGGACTGCTGACGGAATGGATTCGTCTGTTCGGCAACAATTTCTATCTGGAGCTGATGCGCACCGGTCGGGACGGGGAAGAGGATTACCTTCACGGAGCGGTAGAGCTGGCAGTTGCGATGGGTGTCCCGGTGGTTGCCACCAATGATGTGCGCTTCCTCGATAGAGGGGATTACGATAGTCACGAGGTGCGCGTCTGCATCCATGAAGGGCGCACGCTGGATGACCCACGTCGCTCCCACCGCTACTCGGAGCAGCAGTATTTGCGCAGCCCGCAGGAGATGGCGGAACTCTTCTCCGACATCCCCGAGGCGCTGGAGAACTCAGTGGAGATCGCACGGCGCTGCAATCTCGAGCTGAAGCTGGGTACCTACCACCTGCCCGAGTTTCCCGTCCCTGCGGGGATGACCATGGAAGAATACTTCCGCCAAATCTCCATGGAGGGACTGGAAAACCGCCTGAGAGCGCTTTTCGACACCGACGCCCCCGAGTTTGCCGAGCTCCGCAGGCCCTATGATGAGCGTCTGGAGCGTGAGCTGGGCGTGATCACCCAAATGGGTTTCCCCGGCTACTTTCTGATTGTTGCGGATTTCATCCAGTGGGCGAAGGGCAACGGGGTACCGGTGGGGCCGGGACGCGGCTCCGGAGCTGGCTCCCTGGTGGCCTATGCACTCACCATCACCGACCTGGATCCCCTCGCCTACGACCTGCTGTTCGAACGCTTTCTCAATCCCGAGCGCGTCTCGATGCCCGATTTCGACGTCGACTTCTGCATGGAGGGCCGCGACCGGGTGATCGATTACGTGGCCGAACACTATGGCCGTGACAAGGTCTCCCAGATCATCACCTACGGCACCATGGCGGCCAAGGCCGTGGTGCGCGATGTGGGCCGGGTGCTGGGCCACCCGTACGGATTCGTCGACCCGATCTCCAAGCTGATCCCCTTCGAGGTGGGGATCTCGCTGAAAAAGGCGATGGAAGACGAGCCGCAGCTTCGCGAGCGCTACGAACGGGAAGATGAGGTGCATGACCTCATCGATATGGCGCAATCTCTGGAGGGGATCACCCGCAATGCCGGCAAACACGCCGGTGGCGTGGTCATCTCGCCCTCGAAACTGACCGATTTCGCTCCGCTGTTCTGTGAGCCGGGTGGGCAGGGGTTGGTGACCCAGTTCGACAAGAATGATGTCGAGTCGGTGGGTCTGGTGAAATTCGACTTTTTGGGCCTGCGCACCCTCACCATCATCGACTGGGCCCTGGACAATATTCGCCAGGCGAGCGGCGAAGAAGTCGATATCGCCACCATCCCGCTGGATGACCGGCCGGTATTCGATCTGCTCAAGGCGTGCAGGACAACGGCGGTGTTCCAGCTGGAGTCACGCGGCATGAAGGAGCTGATCAGCCGCCTGCAGCCGGACTCCTTCGAAGAGATCATCGCCCTGGTGGCACTGTTCCGGCCCGGCCCCCTGCAGTCGGGTATGGTGGACAATTTCATCAACCGCAAACATGGCCGCGAGAGGGTCTCCTATCCAGACGCCCAGTATCAGCACGACCTGCTGAAGCCGATCCTGGAGCCCACCTACGGCATCATCCTTTATCAGGAGCAGGTGATGCAGATCGCCCAGGCCCTCGCCGGCTATACTCTCGGCGGCGCCGACCTGTTGCGTCGCGCCATGGGCAAGAAAAAGGCCGAAGAGATGGCCAAGCAGCGGGCGGGCTTTCAGGAGGGCGCCGAAAGGAACGGTATCGATCCCGTTCTGGCGATTAAAATCTTCGATCTGGTGGAGAAATTTGCCGGATACGGTTTCAACAAGTCCCACTCGGCCGCCTATGCGCTGGTCTCCTACCAGACCGCCTGGCTCAAGGCTCACTATCCCGCTTCGTTTATGGCCGCCGTGCTGTCGGCGGATATGGATAATACCGACAAGGTGGTCACGCTCATCGACGAGTGCAAGAGCATGGGTCTCGATGTGGTGCCGCCATCGGTGAACACCTCGGCTTACAAGTTCACGGTTCGCGAGGATGGTGCGGTGGTCTATGGGCTCGGTGCGATCAAGGGCGTGGGTGAGGGGGCTATCGCCTCCATTGTCGAGGAGTGCCGTGCCAACGGCCCCTACAAGGATCTGTTCGATTTCTGCAAGCGCGTCGATCTGAAGAAGGCCAACCGGCGGGTTATGGAAGCCCTCATCCGGGCGGGCGCCCTGGATGGCATCGGTCCCAACCGCGCCACCCTGGCAGCCGCTTTGCCGGATGCGCTGCGCATTGCTGAAAAGCACTTTCAGAATGCCCAGGCGGGTATGGAGGATTTGTTCGGTTTCGGCATCGGCAGCGAGCCGGGGGAAGGTGCCTGTGAATATGAAGTCGTTCCCGAAGAGGATGACGATATCCGCCTAACGGGAGAAAAAGAGACTCTCGGACTCTGGCTCACCGGCCATCCGATCACCCGGTACGAGGCTGAGCTCAGACGTTTCATCACTGCCCCGATCGTCCGGCTGGCACCACAGAAAGGTAAAAACCAGGTGTTGGCCGGACTGGTCAGTGGCATGCGGGTGATGACCACGCGCCGCGGCGACAAGATGGCCATCGTTACCCTGGATGACCGAACCGCGCGCATCGATCTAAAGCTGTTTTCGGAGGTCTTCGAGCGGGTCCGTGACAAGCTCGGCAAGGATCGGCTCGTGGTGGTCAAGGGTGAAGTCGGGGTCGACGACTATTCCGGTGGGAACAGCGTCAGTGTCGATGAACTGTATGAACTGGGCGAGGCGCGGCAGGCCTTCGGTCATGGACTGATTATCGAGCTTGACGAAGAATCCCTGAAGGAGTCGCTAATGGATGATCTCGCGGCCGCGCTCCGTGCAAGCGGCGAGGGCCAGTGCCCGGTCATTATCGTTTATCGTAACCAAAAGGGGAGGGCCCTGGCGGCGCTCGGCCACGCCTGGCGGGTCCTCCCCTCAGAGGAATTGATGGCTCGTTTGTGCCGCCTGTTGGGGCCGGAGCGGGTTCGCATCGATTACGACCGGGTGTCCCGTCACGTGCATTCCCTTGCCGAGCCCCAGCCCTTCGAAGCCTGACCTGGGAGGCACTGGTCGCCGTTTTTGTCAGGGCGGAGAATCAGCCTCCCTTTCGTTTCAGACTTCCGGCAGGCAGGGCTCGCCAGCCCAGAAGCAGCGACATCAGTAGCAGCGCCCAGGGACCGGCGGCGGCGCCGCCGGAGTCATTGGAGGTTTCCGATACAGGGTCGACCACGTCAGCGGTAAAGGCGATGCGACTGGTGGCCTCTCCGTCGGTAACCGCGACCTGAACATCGTAGCTGCCAAGCTCGTTCGCTGTACCTGAAATAAGCCCGGTCCTGGAATCGATGGAGAGCCCTGTCGGGAGATTCCTTGCGCTGAAGGTGAGCACCCCACCATCGGGATCGATAGCCTCTATTGCGAGTGAAACCTCCTGACCGATAGTAAAGCTCTTGCGCTTCTCGGATTGGATCTGCGGTGCCCGATTGCTGCTACCGCAGCGATCGAAGATCATCTCCTGAGCCGGCTCTCCCGACACCTCGAGCGAGAGGGGGACATCACGACAGTCATCGATAGCGATACTGGACGTGTAAGTCAGTGAGTAGCGATTTTGCAGTAGCTCCGCCACCTCCGACTGGATTACCTCAAAGGCATTGGCGTCCTGCCCGGCAATGTAGTCGGTTCCGCCCGCCTGGGCGATTTGCGTCAGGACGCTGGTATTGGTGTAGCCGAACCCGACGGTAAACACCGGTATGCCGCTGGAAACGATGCGATCGAGAAGCCCGTCGAGTGTGGTTTCACTGCTGTTGTTACGGCCATCGGACAGCAAGACAATGGCTCTTGGTCCCGCAGGCAGAGTCGCCCCTTCGAACAGGTCGAGTGCCGCGATCAGTGCATCGAAAACCGGCGAATCGGATTCCGGATTCAACTCCTTGCGTACCGCCTCTTCGGCCGCTGTGGTGTTTTCCGGATCGATGGTCATAAAGTCCGTGACATCGATTTCACCACGGAACTTCACCAACCCGAACCGATCGTTGAGGTTCATACTTCGTATAAAGCTGACTACCGAATCCTCGATTTCTTCATTCACGGTGTCGAGACTGCTGCTGTTGTCTATTACGAAGACAACCGAAAGCGACACCTGATTACTGCCGTTTGCCGGCGGGGTAAAGCTGGAGGGTATCTTTTCGACACCATTTTCGACGATCTTAAAGTCGTTTTGGGTCAGGTTATTCACATAATGGCCATCGGCATCTGTGACGGTCACATACAACTCAATCGGGTCGACCTGGGAGTTGACGCGCAAATCCACCGCTGCGCTGGCGATAGGCGAGGCGAACAAACCCCATAGAAGCAGCAAGGTCAATCTCATTGGCCATAGCACGGATAAGCTAACCGGTTTGGAGGGGGACATAGAACAGCTCCTTGTGTTTTCACTTCCGTTTTGCAAGCTGCGTGTGTTGCACGCTAGAAAAGGTTAGCTGTTGTCGCCGTGTATAGTAATGCGGGATTTCCTGTATTTCCCGGTGGGGAAACAGCGCACTTCGTACGGAGGAACGGCTACCTTTCGGGCTGGCTAACCGCTGCTGATAAAGCGGAAGGTTTCCAGGAGCAGGCGGATCACGCCGCTGACCAGAAGCGCCACGGCCACCGAGAGGGTTATCGAAATCAGGGCATTGCGGCGGCCGATAGTCCTGAGCATTACGGCGAACGTGGATACGCAAGGGATATAGAAGGTCAGAAAAATCAGAAAGGTGGTGATCTGCACCCAGTCGAGGATGTTGCCCACTTCGAAGGTGCCGAGGGCCTGGTAGACCATCAACAGCGACAGCTCCTTTCGCAGGATCCCGAACAGGATGGGGACACCCAGTACGACCGGTAGCCCCAGCCACCAACCAGTGATCGGTGTCAGCGCCAGGTTGATAAAGCCGTCGGCTCCGAAATGGCTCAGCAGGGCGAGTATCACACTCCCCCCAACCAGTAGCGGCGAGACGATGGTGAGAATGTCGCTGGTACGTGCCCAGGTGGTTGTCAACAGTGTGTGCCACGACGGCAGTGCATAGGAGGGGATCTCCTGAACCTGCCCCGGACCGGTCTCGGGATAGCGGTGGGCGAGTAGTTGTCCGACCACCGCGATAACGACCATGGTGAGGAGAAATAGCGACAGGACACCTACACCCCCAAGGTACTTGCCCGCCAGTGCCAGAATGATGGCCGAACGGGCGGAGCAGGGGACGAAGGTAATCAGAATGGATGCCACTACCCGCGCCCGTCCGCGGGTGGTGGCGGCGACGGCGGAAAGGGCAGGGACATTGCAGCCGAGACCAAGCAGGAACGGGACGGCTACGCTGCCGTGCAGGCCGACGCGGTGAAAGCCGCGGTCCACCACGAAGGCGATGCGCTGCATGATCCCGGCCTCTTCGAGAGCCACCAGCAGCATCACCAGCGGGATCATGTAGGGGATGACGATCCCCACCAGTCCGATCAGTCCATCCACAACGGCCCGAGTGACGATGCCGAGGGTCGATTCCGGTTGCCAAACTGCGGTCCAGTCTATCAGCCGCGCCGCCGTCAAACTGTCGAGCCAGGCGCTGATCTCGAACACCACAAACAGCACTGCCCCGAATACGGCGAGGCTCCCCGCCAGCCCCCACTGGGGATGCAGGAAGAGTTCGTCGAGCCAATAGCGCCATCCGCCACCCTCGTGAGGTGCACCGATACGCGTTACCGACTCGAACAGGCTGGCCGCACGATGATGACGGTCGGCGTGTAGCTCTTCATCCAACGGGCGGGGCAGGTTCTGTTCCGCCTCCGTTCGCAAGCGCTCCAGATCGGGAACGAGTTCCGGGAAATGCTGCTGCAGCTCTTCTCTGAAGTAGCGATCGCCGACTGCCACCTGCATCAGCAGAAAGGGGTGGGGCACTCGGAATGCCGCGTGGATATCAGAGCGATTCAGCGCCCGGCTGAGGGGCTGGAGGGGACCACAGATATGCGGGCTGGCCGGCTGAGAGAGTGGGCAGGCTTTCTCACGTACCGCGTCCGCTGCCCTGGCGAACAGTTCCGAGATGCCATGCCCCATAAGGACCGTAGTGGGCACTACGGGGATGCCCAACTGCCGGCTCAGGCTCCTGGTGTTGATGTGAAGCCCCTTTTGAGCGGCCTCATCCATCATGTTGAGCGCCAGCACCACGGGACGGCCAAGCTGCGCCAACTCCAGAGTGAGTTCAAGGTGTCGGTCGAGTGCCGTGGCATCCACTACCTGAATAATGACGTCAGGTGGTGCCAGGGGGGCCGGCGGCCCCTCCGGCTCATGAGCCGCCACCGGCGGCAATTCATCACCCCAAAGCAGGTAGCGGAGTGCGACCTGTTCATCTTTGCGGAGCAGGTGCAGCGAGCGAATACTGGGGAGATCCACCACCCGTGCCTCATCCAGGCCGATTTGAACAGAGCAGTCGCGGTAAGCACGGTGTGTCCCACCCAGTTCACCGGTGTGGACAGAGGTGCTGGAAACCGCGTCGAACAGCGTGCTCTTGCCGCTATTGGGCATGCCGATAAGGGCGATGCGCAGGCGGTGTTCTCCCCGAAACAGGCGAGCGGGGACAGGAACAACGGATTCGCGGGGGGATTTGGGCATCCGACCCATTTTTCCCAATCGGGCTCTCCGGGTCCAGCACTTATCCAAAATCGTCGAATATTTGAGCGATGTCACAATCTTGCCGGGAATCCCCATGCCCGCTGGGGGTCCATAAATCGAGAGAGT
This sequence comes from Thiohalomonas denitrificans, assembly GCF_016841685.1. Taxonomy (GTDB): domain Bacteria; phylum Pseudomonadota; class Gammaproteobacteria; order Thiohalomonadales; family Thiohalomonadaceae; genus Thiohalomonas; species Thiohalomonas denitrificans_A. The sequence goes on along the minus strand of NZ_JAENYR010000041.1, from coordinate 2,538 downwards.
GACACTTAATCAGTCGGGAATCGGTGGTATGGCGAAGCGAAATCTCTACGATCTGATCGAGCCCCAAAACCCGGAGTCGGTGGAGCGGGAAGTCATCGCCACCCTGCGGGCGATTGATGCGGAGTTTGAAACGGACCGTCTTCAGCATCTGTATCGGCATATCGTGCTCCTGTTTCAGGGACTCTATCCCGGCTATCGGGCCAGTGACGCCTGTTACCATGACCTGGAGCACACCAATGCGGTTTTTCTCTGCGTGGCGGCGATGCTGGACGGTGCACATCATGACGGTGTCCGGATCAGTTCCCGCGGGAAGCTCCTGGTCCTTGCCTGTGCGCTGTTCCATGACGTCGGACTGATTCGTCGCCTGGATGAGACCGAGGGCACCGGAGCCCGCTTCACGGTGGGTCACGAGGGCCGCAGCATCGCCTCGATGACCGACTATTTTGTAACCCATGACTTTTCAGGCGAATCGATCACCGATGCGGCCCATATCATTCTTTGTACCGTACTGGACAAACCGGTAGGCGAAATCCCCTTTCGAAATGCTGAAATGAGAAGACTGGGACAGATTCTGGGGAGCGCTGATGTGGTGGCGCAGATGGCCGACCGGGCCTATCTCGAGAAGCTCCTGCTGCTCTTCCGCGAGTTCGGGGAGGGTCGCCTCCCCGGTTACGAGTCGGAACTGGACCTGTTGGAGAAGACGCCCACTTTCTACCAAAAAGTCGTAAAACGCCGTCTCGAGGATGAATTCGACCATGTAGACGCCTTCCTCGATGCTCACGCAAGGGTACACTGGGGCCAGGACGAGGAACCTTTTCACCTGGCGATCGAGCGAAATCTGCAGTATCTGGAACGGATCCTGGCCACCGACAAGCCCCACTACCGTCGCTGGCTGCGCCGCGGCGATGTGGTGGCCTCTCTGCAGGGAGAGCAGCAGGATTCCAGGTAGCTGATACCCCCCTGAATCGGTAGTTATGTCCCTTGTCTCCCCGCCTTCACCTCGGTGATCGCGTGCTTCTGACGTCTTTGCGAACGAGCGGTTTGTAAGCGATTCATGTAAACCGGTAAACTACGCCGATTCCGATAGCAAGTCGCCCTCGAAGAACTACGTCTATGAATCTGAATTTCCTGGAATTTGAACAGCCGATAGCCGAGCTGGAGGCGAAGATCGAAGAGCTTCGTTATGTCGGCGATGATAACGAAGTCAATTTGTCGGAAGAGATCGATAAGCTGCGGCAAAAAAGCCGCAGCCTCACTGAGCAGATCTTTTCGAACCTTAATGCCTGGCAGGTTTCCCAGCTGGCTCGTCATCCTCAGCGACCCTACACCCAGGATTACGTGGAACGTCTTTTCACGGAATTCGAGGAATTGCATGGGGATCGCGCCTACGCCGATGATGCCGCCATCATAGGCGGCGTGGGCCGCCTTGAAGGCCGGCCGGTAATGGTGATTGGCCATCAGAAGGGGCGCGACACTACAGAGAAGGTACGCCGCAACTTCGGCATGCCGCGTCCGGAGGGCTATCGCAAGGCACTTCGCCTAATGGAGATGGCCGAGCGCTTCAAGATGCCGGTCCTCACCTTGATCGATACACCGGGAGCTTACCCCGGGGTCGGGGCCGAGGAGCGGGGACAGAGTGAGGCGATCGCCCGGAATCTGTTTGTCATGTCCCGGCTCAAGACGCCGATTATCTGTACCGTAATTGGGGAAGGCGGCTCCGGTGGAGCGCTCGCCGTTGGTGTTGGCGATCGGGTGATGATGCTGGAATACAGCACCTATTCGGTCATCTCGCCGGAGGGATGCGCCTCGATTTTGTGGAAGAGCGCCGAACGGGCTTCGGATGCGGCAGAAGCGCTGGGGGTCACCTCAGAGCGCCTCAAGCAGCTGGGGCTTATCGATCAGGTTATCGGCGAACCACTGGGGGGGGCGCATCGTGAAATCAATACGATGGCGGCCCGCCTTCGCACCGCACTGGTCGAAAGCCTGGATGTGCTGACGAGTGTTCCCGTCGATAAACTGCTGGAGCAGCGCTACCAGCGGCTGATGGGGTTTGGTAATTACGAGGTGAAAGGCTGAACGGCAACGGTTCCGCCAGGCGGCCAGGGCCTGACTGGCTGCTTGAGCGGCTTGGTGAACTGCCGACACCTTCCCGCTACCGGGTCGCCTTCAGCGGCGGCCTGGATTCCACCGTACTTCTCCATCTGATGGCCTCGCTCCGGGAGCGATTGACCGTTCCGCTGGATTCGGTTCACGTCGATCACGGTCTGCATCCACTTTCCGGCGAGTGGGCCCGGCAGTGCGAAGCCGTTTGCCGCCGGTTGAGTATCCCCCTGCAAACGATCAAGGTCGATGCCCGTTCTCATCCGGGTGAAGGGCCGGAAGCAGCTGCCCGTGAGGCGCGTTACCGGGCCTTTGCCGAGGGGCTGGAATCGGAAGCCTTCCTGCTGACCGCCCACCACGAGGACGATCAGGCGGAGACGCTCCTGTTGCAAATGCTGCGCGGGGCCGGCCCCCGGGGGTTGGCGGGCATGCCAGAGC
>NZ_JAENYR010000040.1 GCF_016841685.1 Thiohalomonas denitrificans | reverse complement strand
TGGGGTGGCTGTAGGGTGCATTCTTGATAGGCCTCGGTCTTTTGATAGCGCCGATCAATTTACAGATTGCGCCCACCATGGTTGGGGCACATTCAAATGCACCGTTTCGGCCACTATCGGAGCCGGCGCATTTGGGAAGTGCCTCCACACCGGTTGGTGCATCGGATAACCCGGCGGCTTTGTGGAAATGGGGGTGGCGTATCGAGAATGCGCCCTACGTCAAACTGGTTCGCCGATGATCGGAGCCGGCGCATTTGGGAGGTGCCTCCACACCGGTTGGTGCATCGGATAACCCGGCGGCTTTGTGGAAATGGGGGTGGCGTATCGAGAATGCGCCCTACGTCAAACCGGTTCGCAGATGATCGGAGTCGGCGCATTCGGGAAGTGCCTACACGGGGTACGAAGCATTCCGCAAGGTCATTGCTTTGTGGGAACGGGGTGGCTGTAGGGTGCATTCTTGATAGGCCTCGGTCTTTTGATAGTGCCGATCAATTTACAGATTGCACCCACCATGGTTGGGGCACATTCAAATGCACCGTTCGGTGGTGGTCGGAGTCGGCGCATTTGGGATGTGCCCCACACGGGGTGGGGAGTTTTCCGCGAGGTCATCGGCTTTGCGGGAATGGGGTGGCCTGTCAGAATGCGCCCTACGTAGCACCATTGCCGGCGCCAAAGGCGGTACCGGATACTGCGGCATTTGAATTGAGGTTCTGGCAACCACTGAATACAGAGGGTCTCAATCCAATGAACTCTCTGCCTCTTCAGTGGCTCATAAACCATAAGCTGAACGACATCTGACTATGTGGAACTGGATACATCGGCTTGCATCGCCGAAGCGTTTTTACCACTTTGCGGGCAGCGCCTCGCGCTGGTTCGGCATAGCCGCGTTGCTGTTCGGCCTGCCGGGTCTTTATCTGGCGCTATTCAACTCACCCCCCGACTACCAGCAGGGGGAGAGCGTGCGCATCATGTACGTGCACGTACCGGCCGCCTGGCTGTCGATGTTCGTCTACGTCAACATGGCGGCGGCGGCCACGGTGGGGATGGTCTGGCGTATCAAGGTCGCCTCGGCGGTGGCCCATGCCAGCGCGCCCATCGGGGCCTGGTTCACCTTCCTGGCCTTGGTCACCGGCTCTCTCTGGGGCAAGCCCATGTGGGGCACCTGGTGGATCTGGGATGCGCGTCTCACCTCCGAGCTGATCCTGCTGTTCCTCTATCTGGGATACATCGCGCTCCAGAACGCCATCGAGGATCGCGATACTGCGGCTCGTGCCACGGCGGTGCTGGCGCTGGTGGGGGTGGTGAACATCCCTATCATTCATTACTCGGTCGAATGGTGGAATACGCTGCACCAGGGCGCCACCGTTACCAAGCTGGACAGGCCCTCCATTCACTGGAGCATGCTGGTGCCACTGTTGATGATGGCGATCTCCTTCACCGCCCTGTACGCGGCGGTGGTATTGCGTCGGGTCCGCTGCGAAATCCTCGATCGGGAACAACGCAGTGGCTGGGTTCGGGAACTCGCGGGAAAAAGCTGATGTCTAACATGTTTTCCATGGGGGGATATGCGTTCTACGTGTGGTCGTCGTTCGCACTTGCCTTCGTAATCGTGGTGTGGAATGTTTGGGTGCCGTTGCGCTGTGAACAGCGTTTGCTGGAGCGTATTCGGCGGCAGAATCAGCGGAGAAAGGTATGAACCCCATTCGGAAAAACCGGCTGATCCTTGCGGGTGTTATTGTGGTCGGTGTCGGCATCGCTGCAGCACTGGCGCTGGTTGCCCTCAGTGAGAATATCAATCTCTTCTACAGCCCCTCCCAGGTAGTGGCCGGCGAAGCACCCCGCGACCACACCTTCCGGCTGGGTGGGCTGGTAGAAGAGGGTAGCGTATCCCGGGACCCGGACAGCCTGGTAGTCCAGTTCGGCGTGACCGACGGTGCGGAGTCCATGATTATTTATCATCGCGGTATCCTTCCTGATCTGTTCCGTGAAGGGCAGGGCATTGTTGCCCAGGGACGTATCGGTGATGACGGACGCTTCATGGCGGACGAAGTACTTGCCAAGCACGATGAAAACTACATGCCCCCGGAAGTGGAACACGCCTTGGAAACCGCACGTAGCCTCGGGGTTACCGACCAGAAGACGGAGCGCTGATTATGGTTCCGGAGCTGGGACATTTTGCACTGATTCTCGCCCTTGTGCTCGCCATGGTACAAGGCGTTGTACCTCTGGCCGGAGCCGCCACCGGCCGCACTCACTGGATGGCGGTGGCGCGCCCGGCGGCGTGGGGCCAATTCTTTTTTCTCGCTCTTGCCTACGCCGGCCTGACCTACGCCTTTGTCACGAATGATTTCTCCGTCACCTATGCCGCTCAGAACTCCAATTCCCAGTTGCCGCTGATCTATCGTATTTCGGCAGTGTGGGGCGGGCATGAAGGTTCGCTGCTGCTGTGGGTGGCGATGATGGGTCTGTGGACGGTGGCGGTCGGGCTGTTCAGCCGCCGGCTGCCCGTCGCGATGGTCGCGCGCGTCATAGGAGTGATGGGGTTGGTGAGCAGCGGCTTCCTGCTGTTCATGCTCCTGACCTCCAATCCGTTCGATCGCATCTGGCCGGCTCCGATGGATGGCCGTGACCTCAATCCGCTGCTGCAGGACCCGGGGCTGGTGATCCATCCGCCTATGCTTTACATGGGCTATGTGGGTTTCTCCGTCGCTTTTGCGTTCGCCGTCGCGGCACTGCTCGGCGGCAGGCTGGACGCGGCCTGGGCCCGCTGGTCGCGGCCCTGGACCACGATCGCGTGGGCCTTTCTGACTCTGGGCATCGCCCTCGGCAGCTGGTGGGCCTATTACGAGCTCGGCTGGGGTGGCTGGTGGTTCTGGGATCCGGTTGAGAATGCCTCATTCATTCCCTGGCTGGTGGGCATCGCGCTGATGCATTCGCTGGCCGTGTCGGAGAAGCGGGGCGCCTTCAAAAGCTGGACCGTCCTGCTGGCGATCTTCGCCTTCGCCCTGAGCCTGTTGGGGACTTTCCTGGTGCGTTCCGGGGTGCTGACGTCGGTGCACGCCTTTGCCAACGACCCGGCCCGCGGGGTCTTCATCCTCATGCTGCTCGGAGCGGTGGTGGGCGGTTCCCTGCTCATCTACGCCCTGCGTGCGCCGGCGGTGAAAAGTACCGGTCGTTTTTCCCTCTTCTCCCGCGAGACGCTGCTGCTGGGCAACAATGTGTTGCTGGCGGTAGCCGCGGGAACCATTCTGCTGGGGACGCTCTATCCGCTGGTCCTGGATTCCCTGGGAGTCGGCAAGATTTCGGTGGGACCGCCGTACTTCAACGCGGTATTCGTGCCGCTGATGATCCCGCTAATCTTCGCCATGGGCATCGGCCCGCTGACCCGCTGGAAGCGGGACCGGGTCAACCGGCTGCTGCCGGTCCTTTCGGTGGTGCTGATCGTGTCGGCCATACTGGGGGCGCTGCTTCCCTGGTGGCTTTACGGCGAAGTGCCGGCCATGGCGGCAGTGGGAGCGGCGCTGTCGTTCTGGGTGCTGTTGACTGTGCTTCTTGATGTTCACCACCGCACGCGTAATGCCGAATCGACCGTTGCGGGCCTGCGAAAGCTGACACTCAGTTTCTGGGGGATGAACCTGGCTCACCTCGGGGTGGCCGCCGCGGTGCTCGGCGTCACCTTCTCCACCTACTTCGGGGAGGAGCGGGATTTGCGTATGGCCCCGGGAGACAGCGTCGAGGTAGCAGGCCTGGCCTTCAACTTCGAAGGCGTCGACCAGCGCAGGGGTCCGAACTACGTGGCCAATACCGGCGTGGTTCGGGTGACTGATGGTGACCGCCAGGTGGCCCTGATGGAGACTGAAAAACGTGTCTATAACGTCCAGGGGATGCCGATGACCGAAGCGGGCATCGATGCCGGTCTGACCCGTGATCTCTATGTGGCGATGGGTGAGCAACTGGACGATAGCGGCGCCTGGGCGCTGCGGATCTACCACAAGCCATTCGTTCGCTGGATCTGGCTAGGTGGGTTGCTGATGGCGCTGGGCGGTCTGCTGGCTGCGTCGGATCGGCGCTACCGGCTGGGGCGGCATGGAATCTCGGAGCGGGGAGAAAACGCATGAAGACGCGCTTTTTGGCGCCGCTGATGATCTTCGGCGCCATGGTGGGGCTGTTCTATTTTGCCCTGATGCAGATTGGGCAGGGCGACTACAACCCGCGTGATATCCCTTCACCGCTGATCAATCAGGCTGCGCCGGCATTCGACCTGCCTGCGGTCACCAGTGACGGATCGGTGTCCAGCGCGGTGTTCGCACAACACCAGGTCAGTCTGTTCAATGTCTGGGCGAGCTGGTGCGTGGCCTGTCGCCAGGAGCACCCCTTTTTGATGGACCTGGCCCGTCGCGGCGAGGTGCCCATCTACGGCCTCAATTACAAGGATGAGCGTGCCGATGCCATCCAGTGGTTGAATCGTCACGGCGATCCCTATGTCACCAGTGGTTTCGACCTCCGGGGTGATGTGGGTATCGATTGGGGTGTTTACGGCGTACCCGAGACCTTTGTCATCGACGGCAACGGGATGGTTCGCTACAAACACGTTGGGCCGCTGGGCCCCGAGTCGTGGGAAAAGAAAATGAAGCCGGTAATCGATCGACTGAAGGCGGAAAGTTCATGAAACAGTGGCTGACGGCACTCGCACTGCTCGTTTGGCTGCCCCTGGCGGGAGCCGCGATCGATGCGCGCCCCTTTGAGGACCCTGAACAGGAAAACCGTTACCGGCAATTGACCGAGGAGCTGCGGTGCACGGTCTGCCAGAATCAGAACCTGGCCGACTCCAATGCCGAGCTGGCAGTCGACCTACGGCGCAAGGTCTATGAAATGGTCCAGGAGGGGCAGAGCGACGACCAAATCACCAACTACATGGTGGCTCGCTACGGCGACTTCGTGCTCTATCGGCCACCAATGGAGCCGGCTACCTATCTCCTGTGGTTCGGCCCGGCACTTCTACTTCTCATCGGCAGTATCTCGCTGGTCGTCTTTATTCGCCGGCGCATGGCTGTCAGCGTTGCCGACAGTGATGAGCTGAGCAGCGACGAGAGGCAGCGCCTGGAGCATCTCGTGGGAGCAGATAGCAAAAAAGGAGGCCAACGATGATGCTGTTTGCCGTGCTGGTGGTACTGATGCTGGCGGTGGCGCTCGCCATCGTTCTCTGGCCCCTGTTTGCAAAATCCCGGACCCGCGGAGCCCAACGTGATGACCTCAATGTGGCTCTTTACAAGGATCGTTCATCAGAGCTGGAGCTGGAGCGCGATGATGGCACTCTGTCGGATGCCGAATTCGAACAGGCCCTCAGCGAACTGCAGCGCGACCTGCTCGTCAACGTCGACCCCGAATCCGAAACCGCACAGCGGGACACGACCGGTGGCAGCTGGCTGCCCTGGGTAGTGGCGCTGCTGGTACCGGTGACCGCGCTTGCCTTTTACCTGCCGCTGGGTTCGACCGACCTGATCGGTGCCAAGCCCCCGACAGCGCAGCAGGCCCGGTCCGGCGCGATGGATCTCGAACGGGCCGTTACAGAACTTCGGCAGCACCTGAAGGAAAACCCGGACAATCTCGATTCCTGGGAGATGCTGGGCCGGACGCTGAACGCCATGGGCCGGTACGAGGAGGCCGCCGACACCTATAGGCAAGCCATCCAGGCGGTCGGCGAAGAGAATTCGCTGCTACTGGGCCGCGCCCAGGCGCTGGCGCTCGCCGCCGGAAACCGGATGTCCGGTGAACCCATCCAACTGGTAAGGCGCGTGCTGGGTCGTGACGCTTCCCATCCCGAGGCACTGTGGCTGAGCGGCATGTATGCCTTCGAGCAGGGGGACTTTCCGAAGGCCATCGAGCGCTGGCAGGAGGTCAAGGCGCAGCTGGGCGAACAGGGTGAACTGGGTAGCACAGTGGACTCCGCAATCGCCGAAGCCCGTGCGCGCATCGAGGGCAAACCCTCGGCCAGCGCCGGCGAACCCGCTCCAGCCTCAACGACAGAGCTGCAGATTGAAGTCGCCATTGTCCCCGAACTCGCCGATCGCATTGAGCCGGATGACGTTGTGTTCGTCTTTGCCCGTGAACCCGGTTCTCGCATGCCGGTGGCAGCGGAACGACGCAAAGCCGGCGAGCTTCCGTTGAGCATCACCCTGAACGACGATGCCTCCATGGCCAACCGGCCCCTGGGCAGTTTCCCGCAACTCGAGATCGTCGCCCGCATCAGCAAAAGCGGCTCCGTCAGCGCCAACCCCGGTGATATCGAAGGCGTCGTAACCACCGCCCCCGACAAACCGGTCACCCTCACCATAGACCGCGTCATCCGCTGATCCCGCCCAAAGCCGCGCCGGCGCATGATGAATGTGCCAGCCGGTTTTGCGGTGCATTCTCCAAATGCACCATTGGGCGGTTGATGCTCCTCCGACATTCCAAAATGCCCCATCAATGACCGACCACCCCGTAGGGTGCATTCTTCAAATGCACCGTTTCGGTGATGGTCGGAGCCGGCGCATTTGGGTGTGCCCCCGGCGATGATTGGTGGGCTCTGAAAATTCGTCAGCTTTATGAAAGGAAGTGGCCCCTCAGAATGCGCCCTACATCCCGGGGTGCATTTGCACTCCTCTCTGCACTGCAGGCATTGCAATTTCGGGGCTTTGAGCTAATCCCTGTTTCATAAGGTAAGAAAAAACCAAACTTCAGCCTGGAGGAACGGCTCATGTCAGGGAAAATGGCACGCACCGCCACTGCGGTCGCTGCGGGTCTGTTATTGACTGCCTGCGCGTCCACTCCGATTCCACCCCCTACCAATGCGATCGGCGATGCCGAACAAGCCCTCAACCAGGCTCAACAGGCGCAGGCCAGCCAATTGGCTGCGTTCGAATTCACCAAGGCCCAGCGAAAGCTGAACCAGGCCAGGGAATTGGCCCGATCCGACTCCGCAACCGAGCGCCTGAACGCCCTTCGTCTTGCCGAACAATCTGCGGTTGATGCCCGGCTCGCCGAGGCCCGGGCACGCCTGGCCGACACTAAAAACACTCATGAACAACTGCAGGAGACGGTGGAGGGCCTGCGGCAGGAGACCGGTCTTTCCAATGGCAATGGCGGGGAAACGCAATGAAACCTATCAGCCGAAGCTTGCTAATCGCTCCTCTGGCACTCCTGTTGGTCGCTTGTGCCACCAGTCCTACAGAGGATTCAGCCCTGCAGGATGCGCTTGAACGTCATAGCCAGCTCTCCAGCAACCGGCAGGTCCAGTCCACGGCGCCGGACGCCCTGTTCGATGCCCAGCAGGCACTGGCACGCGCAGCCCAGGTCGAAGACGGGGCGTCCCGCGATCACCAGCTCTACCTCGCCGAACAGCACATGAACATCGCCGAAACCACCGCCAGGCGTAAACAGCTGGAGCGCAATATTCAGGCGATGGCCAAGCAGACCGATGAACTGAGGCTACGGGCCCGTGAACGGGAACTGGAGGCGGCAAAATCCGAGCTGGCGGCCCTGAAGGCCGAACAGACCGCGAGGGGTCTGCTGGTGACTTTGAACGACGTCTTCTTCGATACCGACCAGGCTAGCCTCAATCCGGGAGCCGCATCGAAGATGGAGCAATTGGCGGAGTTCATGCGCAAACACCCCGGTCAGCGCGTCATCGTCGAGGGGCATACCGATAGTCGGGGGCCGGAGGAGTACAACCAACGTCTATCCGAGCGTCGTGCTGAAGCGGTACGGGATGCCCTGGAGCGCAGGGGCGTTGACGTGGGCCGGATCACGACACGCGGCTACGGCGAAACTCGCCCCATTGCCAGCAACCGGACCTCGGGCGGTCGCCAGCTGAATCGGCGCGTAGAGATTGTATTCCCGGAGTACCGCGAATCCTGATCTTCGGCAGCCGGCGAACCGACCCCTCGGGGTCGGGTTTTGCTGTACGGGTCTTTGAATTCACAAAATGAGCATCACTTCACATCTCGATTGATTGCCAATTCCTCGACAAGCCACGGACGAATAGGATGTAAATTCCTTTCTTTTCCCCGGTTCAGTGATGTCGCGGTCGGATGATGAACTTGCTCACGGGCGGCCCTGTCCGGTCGAACACCTGACGGAAGTCGGAATTGCACTCTCTTCAGAAAGGGATACGGCACGCCTTCTCGAGATGATTGTGCTCGGCGCCAAGGCCCTGACCGGGGCCGACGGCGGGACGTTGTACGTGGTGCGGGATAAAGTCCTTTACATGGAGATCGTCCGAAGTGATTCCCTCGACTACGCCATGGGTGGAACCACAGGACGTACGGTGCCTTTCCCGGCCATTCCCCTGACTCATGCAAACGGTCAGCCCAATCATCAGCACGTGGTCAGCCACGCCGTACTGGCGAACCGTACCGTCAACATACGGGATGCCTATATGGCCGAGGGTTTCGATTTTCTGGGAACCCGGGAATTCGACGCCCGAACCGGCTATCGCTCCCAATCGTTTCTGGTCGTTCCCATGACCAATCACGAAGAGGAGGTGATCGGTGTACTGCAGTTGCTGAATGCCATCGAGCCTCGTACCGGCCGGGTCGTTCCCTTCAGTGCTGATGCCGAACGCCTTGCCCAAACCTTCGCATCACAGGCTGCCATGGCGTTGACCAACCGCCGGCTGATTGGCGAATTGCGAACGCTTTTTGACTCCCTGATCCAGCTCATCGCTGTCGGGATCGATGCCAAATCACCGCATACCGCCGGGCACTGCCGACGGGTACCTGTCATCACCATGATGTTTGCCGATGCGGTTCACCATGCCCGTAAGGGACCCTTTGCCGATTTTCGTCTGACCGATAAAAACCGCTACGCCCTCGAGGTCGCCGCCTGGCTGCACGACTGTGGAAAGATCACCACTCCGGAACACCTGCTCAACAAAAGCAGGAAACTGGAGACGGTCTGTGACCGCATGGAAACCATCGATGCTCGTTTCGAGATCCTGCGGCGGGACCTCGAACTGAAATTGCTGCGCGGGCAACTGGAGCGATTGCGCACAGGCGATTCGAGGCCGGCCGGGAAGCTGGAAGAGCAATACCGTGATGAACTGGAAACACTCGATTCCGAAGAAGCCTTACTGCGGACCTGCAATCGAGGGAACGAGTCCATGTCCGAGTCCGCCCGCGGACGGATACGGCGGATTGCCGAACGGACCTGGACGGACCACGACGGCCAAACCCGCTTTCTCCTTACCTCTGAGGAGGTGGAGACACTCTGTATCGTGCGTGGAACCTTGACCGAAGAAGAGAAAGAGGCCGTCAACGCTCACGTAACGGCCACCCTCTACCTGTTAAAAGGCCTGCAGTTCCCCAAAGAGCTGCGCAACGTGCCCGAATATGCCGGCGGACATCATGAGCGAGTCGATGGCACCGGTTATCCGCTAGGTCTGAAGGGTGAAGAAATGTCCGTAGAGGCACGCATCATGGCCATTGCCGACATCTTCGAAGCGCTTAGTGCCCAGGACCGTCCCTACCGAACCCGCAAGAAACTCTCCGAGTGCCTCGATATCCTCGGGACCATGAGCCAGGAGGGTCACATCGATCCCGATCTTTTCGATATCTTCATGCGAGAGAGGGTCTACATCCGCTATTCTCGCGAGTACTTGAGCCCTGAACAGATCGATATCGACATCGAACCTCGGAGGCCTCCGGAGACACTGCTCGACTAACCGGATAATTGCATTTCTATCCACATCGACTATCGATGCAGTAACGACGGAGACGTGATCCCGCCACAAGTTACCGTGGCGAGGGCCCAATTTTGGGCGAACAACCTCGAGGAGTGACGGAGTTCCATGCGGATCGACAAGGATGTCATGATGATCGCCATGCTGGCATTGCTGCTGGCCGGCTGTACGGTCGACGAACCCGGCCAGACCGAAACGACGGATGCAAGCCGGATACCGCCACCACTGCTCCTTGCCTATCTGAAAGCGACCGAAACCCCCCGGGGAATCCGCATTCGCCTAAAAGAGACGCAATTCGATATCGGCGAGGCGGCGCTTCGGAAAACAAGCGCCATCGAGCTCGACCGGCTCGCCCGGGCGCTACAGTCCCACCCCGCTATGGACGTGGTGGTGGAGGGGCACACCGACAGCCGGGGCCACCAGGCCGACAACGTAAAACTTTCGGAGCAACGCGCCCGCTCTGTATCTGCTGCATTGATAGAGCGGGGGATCGCAGCGACCCGAATCAGCGTCAAAGGGCTCGGAGACAGTCTTCCTATTGCTTCCAACGAAACTGAATGGGGCCGAAGCCGCAACCGCCGGGTCGAAGTGCTTCTGGTCGATACGAGTCGTCCGCCTCAGCCCGATTAACTGCCGCGCCAAACCAACGACTCGCCCATATCATTTCCCCACGAATCCGTGGTTAAATTGCGCTGGTCGCTCAAGGCGAAAAAAAACGTGGACTGCGTCACGGACGGGGTATTCTTGAAGAGCTGAGTTCCTGCACCTTGTTATCGTTCCATTTCCGCTTTCGGCGTCGGGATGTGGATGGACCGACGGGAGGTGCCACTCTCAAGGGGGGGAGTGGAGCGTCCGCTGATACGACAACAAAATTGATGGGTTTGCCGACTTTCCGGTGACCAAAATCAATGCCAGGTCATGAGTGAATTGATTCAGCTGAATATTGCAGGACCCTGCCAGCATCGACCAATCAAACAACGCTGTGCCGAGTGCATACTTGATGCATCCGACTATTTCTCCGGACTCAGCATCGCGTCCAAACGTGCACTGCAGCCGTCGCTGCACTTTAGGCAATATGCTCGCCGCACCTCCCTTTACCGGGCCGATACGCCGGCTGAACAGCTCTTTGTTCTGATCAGCGGCGAGGTCAAGCTTTACAAATCGCTACCCAACGGGCGCCACCAGATCCATAAACTGGCGCAGATCCCCGGCGACCTCATCGCCTGCGAGGATCTCTATCTCGAACACTACACCAGCACCGCTGAGAGCATTACACCGATTGAGGTCTGCGTTCTGCACAAAAAAAACCTGCTTGGTTTGATGGAGCACCACAGGGAAATCAGCAATACCCTGATCCATTCAATGGCCCGCAACCTCAACGCCTACATCAACCACATCGCCAGCCTCGGCCAGAAGTCCGCGCTGGAACGAATCGCCTCCTACATCGTGTTCCTCCACGAAACCCATCGGGAGCGTAACCTTCACAGTGACGTGCTGGTCGAGTCGCTGACCCGTAGTGAGCTCGCCGACATGATCGGCGTCACCCAACGCACACTGATCCGCAGCCTCAAGGAGCTGGAGATGCGCAACATTATTTCCCTCGATAAAGCCGGCTTCATCATCCTCGACTTTTCCGCCCTCGAAGACCTCAGCGCCGGACAGTAACGCCCGGATTTCAGCCCACGTCGATCCCTCTGAGTGTCCGCTTCCAGGCACGCAGAGTTAAGTTAACTTGATGTTTATCAAGTGAAAAATGTCACTGACATATTTCCTTGTCGCCCCGCCCCCGTTCAACAATCATCCTCGCCGGAAAAACATTCCAGGATTTGCCCCCAGGGAAGGTGCAGAAAACATAATTTTTCGAAGAGGGGGATCTAATGTCTCATAACAACCAGAAATCATCCCCTGTTAGAGTCTTCAGCCGAAAAGAGTTGAGGCAACTCGAGCAGGAACCCGAACTTTGTAACCACGACCGACGCACCTTCCTCAAGTGGGGTGCCTTGCTTTCCTCACAGGCAGTCATCGGTGGCGGCGTACTCAATCTGCTCACCGGCAAGATGGCCCACGCCGACGACACCTTCGATAACGTGGTGCAGTGGGTGCATTCCGTCTGCGGTTACTGCTCGGTAGGCTGTGGTCTCAAGATCGGCGTGAACGCCGCCGGTGAGGCGGTGGCTGTGCGCGGCAACGATGCCCATCCCACCAACGCCGGCCGCGTCTGCGTAAAGGGCCTCTACGAATACAAGGTACTGGACGACAACGACCTCCGCGTTGCCGAGCGAGGGAAGTACCCGCTGCGGCGCAGCAGCACCGGCGGCTGGGAACCGATCACCTGGGACAACGCCACCTCCCTGATGGCGCAGAAGATCATCGAGGCCATCGACACCGCCGGCCCCGATTCGGTCGGCATCTACAACACGGGACAATGGACCATCGAGGAATACTACGCGATGGGCAAGTTGGGCAAGGGTGCGCTCAAGACCGCGACCATGGACTCCAACACCCGCCTGTGCATGGCCGCGGCGGTCTACGGCTACATGTCGACTTTTGGATCCGACGGACCGCCGGGCTGCTACGACGACATTGAAAACACTGATTGTTTCTTCCTGATCGGCACCAACCCGGTGGAGATGCACCCCCAGGTATGGCGGCGTATCGCCAATGCACGCAAGCGTGATGGGAATGCCCCCAAGCTCATCGTGGTCGACCCGCGCCGCACCGCGACCGCACGCAGTGCCGACCTCCATCTGCAGCTGAAGCCCGGCACCAATGTGGCGCTGATGAACGGGCTGCTGCAGCAGCTCATCGCCAACCACTGGATCGACAACGGCTACATCAACGCCAACACGCGCAACTACGATGCCCTGGCCGCCAAGGTGGCGAGCTACACGCCCAGCTACGTCTCCGGCATCACCGGCATACCGGCTGCGGATATCGCACTGGCCGCGGAATGGATCGGCCGATCCAAAGAGGTCTGGTCGCTGTTCATCCAGGGCGTCTATCAGTCCATGGGCGGCACCGACACCGTGCGCCAGATCTGCGCCATGCACCTCATCACCGGCAAAATAGGCCGCCCCGGTTCGTCGCCGTTTTCCATCACCGGTCAGGCCACCGCCATGAGCAACCGCGAGGCCGGCGGCTCCTCTGCGCTGGCCGCTTACCGCAACTATTACAACCCGGACCATATCGCCGAACTGGAGAACCTCTGGAACGTTGCACCCGGCACCATCCCCGCGCACGGAACCACCGTGATCAGCTCCAAAAGTGAACTGCAGCCGGAAAAGAACTCCATGGTGGAGATGATGCGCAAGGGAGAGCTAAAGGTCTTCTGGAACGCCTGCACCAACCCGGCGGTCACCCTGCCCGACCTGAACGCACTCTACTCCTATCTCGACTTCGGCAACCCCGATCGTCCCTTCGTGGTGGTGCAGGATATCTACGAACCGATGGAGACGGCCCACTTTGCCGACCTTTTCCTGCCCGCCGCGCAGTGGGGCGAGAAGACCGGTACTTACACCTGCGCCGAGCGCCGGGTCAATCTCGGCCGTAAGGCCGTCAACCCACCGGGTTATGACCTGCGGCCCAGCTATGGCGCCTACTCCGATCTGGAGATCATCAAAATGGTGGCCGACAAGATGGCGGCGCTGGATCCCCGCTTCCGCAATCAGAATGGCGACTCGCTCGTTGGCTTCAACTCGGCCGAAGAGGCATTCGAGGAGTGGAAGCAGGCATCGGCCGGAAAGATCTGCGACATGAGCGGCATGAGCTACGCCTCGCTGGAGACCAATAATGGTATCTCCTGGCCCTCCACGCCCGATAACATGCTCGGTGGCGCACGGCTCTATACCGATGGCCTCTTCAATACCAACTGGGATCGGGCACAGTATGGCACGAGCCCCGACGCACCCTGGATCGATCCGGATAACAAGTCCCGCGCCTACCTATGGGCAGTCGACTATGAGGCACCGCCTGAAGTACCGGACGGTCAGTATCCGTTCTGGCTCAATACCGGCCGGGTCATCGAGCACTTTCACAGCCGCACCAAGACCAAACGGGTGGCGCAGTTGCACGAAATGGTGCCGGAGAATTACGTCGAGATCAGTACCGAAGATGCCCAGTCACTCAACATAGCAGCCGGCGACCTGGTGCGGGTCACCTCCCGCCGCGGGGAGATTGTCGTCAAGGCCATGATCACCGACACGGTGCGAAACGGCGCGGTCTTTATCCCGATGCATTTCGGCGACCTCGACCCCATCGACGTGGCGGAAAACGACGGCCGGCTGGTTTCCGTAAACCGTCTCACCATGAACTACGTCGATAAAGATTGCGGCCAGCCCATCTACAAGCACTGTGCTGTCAAACTGGCCAAGGCATAAAGGTGACAACGATGCAGAAAAGAAAACACTTCTCCAGAAGCAGCCAGGCGGCGGCTGCCGTGCTCATGTTCACCGTGGCTACGCTGGCCACTGCCCAAGAGGTGTATGACACCAGCTTCGCGGTGGAGTACAGCTACTCCTGTCTTACGGGAGGCTGTCACGAGAACGACGCCCAACTGGTGGATGAGTACAGCCAGTCGTACATGACCCACACCATGGTCAAGTGTAACGCCTGTCACGGTACCCATACCGCCGATACCGTAGGGCAGGAGAAGCCCAACCTCACCGGGTACCAACCCGGCATCGGCGCCACCGGCTACATCGTCGGCAAAGACCGCTGCCTCACCTGTCACACCGCAGCCCTCGCGCAAAGCAGCCATCCGAGTAATCCGGGTGAATGCCTAAGTTGCCACGCCCCCCACGTATTCGCAGCCCAAGGCAACTAACCAAAAAGGCTCCTTCCCCCTCCGGGGAGAAGGGGCCTTCCCCACCTCGTTCAGTCCCGCCAAATTCAACATCACGTAGGGTGCATTCTTCAAGTGCATCGTTCGGCGTTGATACTCCTCCGCTCCCAAAAGGCCTCATCACCGAACGAAGCCTTTCCTTCTCCCCCCGGGAGAAGGCCAGGATGAGGGAGATCAAATTAGGCCGTGGCCTTTTTATGGCCTTCACCCCAAACGATCGATAATTGCTCCAAGTGTTATTTTGCCTCCTGCATCCCTGTGGCCGTCTTTCGGAGCCGGCGCATTTGGATGTGCCCCATGCGATGACTGGCGTACTCTGGAAGTCAATCGGCTTTTTGAAGATGAGGTTGGCATATCAAGAATGCGCCCTACGCGGGCTATCGCTCCATTCCTCGTAGGGTGCATTCTTCAGTTGCACCGTTCCGGCGATTATCGGAGCCGGCGCATTTGGAACGTGCCCGAAGCGGTGATTGGTGGGCTACGAAAATCAGCCGGCTTCGGGGATATGGCTTGTAAGGTGCATTCTTGATATCCCACCGTCTTTTAATCGAGCCGATCAATTTACAGCGTGCACCCACCATTTTTGGGGCACATTCAAATGCATCGTTCCGGAGATTATCGGAGCCGGCGCATTTGGGATGTGCCCGATGCGGTGGTTGTGGGCTCCGAAAATCAACCGGCTTCGGGGATATGGCTTGTAGGGTGCATTCTTGATATCCCACCGTCTTTTAATCGAGCCGATCAATTTACAGCGTGCATCCACCACTGTTGGGGTACATTCAAATGCACCGTTCCGGCGATTATCGGAGCCGGCGCATTTGGGATTTACCCGATGCGCGCGAGGTTATCTCTTGTAGGGTGCATTCTTGATGCGCCACCATCTTTTAAAAGCCGATCAATTTACGGAGTGCACCAACCATTGGTGCGACACATTCAAATGCACCGTTTCGGAGATTATCGAAGCCGGCGCATTTGGGATTTGCCTCCACACGGGTATGGAGCATTCGGCAGGTTATTGGCTTTGGGGAAACGAGAGTGGCGCATCGAGAATGCGCCTTACGGGGACCGTTCCGGACCGAACGGAGCTCCGCATTGCAAGGAAGCTTCAAATACATGTCGCGATGTGATATCAAAACGATGCACACCGACGCTACAAGGAGCGAGCCTTGCCAAACTATCGCCGTTATCGCGTCCCGGGAGGTTGCTATTTCTTTACGGTGAACCTTCTTGTCCGCCATGGAGACAGTTTGCTGACGGATCGGATCCAGCTGCTGCGCACCGCTGTCAGAGTGGTCCGACGTAAGCGTCCGTTTCATATCGACGCATGGGTTATCCTGCCTGATCACATGCATTGCATCTGGACACTGCCGCCCGGGGACATGGATTTCACCACCCGCTGGCGCTCTATCAAATCCTATTTTTCCAGGCACCTTTCCTCCACTGAATACCGCACTTCGAATCGTTTGGCACGTAGCGAACGAGGCATCTGGCAGCGCCGGTTTTGGGAGCACTGCATTCGGGATGAAACCGATTACGGTGTACATATGGATTACATCCACTTCAACCCGGTGAAGCACGGATATGTGGAGCGCGTATCGGATTGGCCGTACTCTACGTTTTCAAAAATGGTGGCTGATGGGGTTTATCCGAACGACTGGGCCGGTGCTCCAGACGTCGAAATAATCGCCGGCGAACCGTAGGGTGCATTCTTGATATCCCACCGTCTTTTAACAGAGCCGATCAATTCACAGAGTGCACCGAACCATTGGTTCGGGCACATTCAAATGCACCGTTTCTCCAAGCCGTTGGAATTGCGGCGCATTTGGGGAGTGCCCGCACATCGGTTGGTGGATTCCGGAAATTGATCGGCTTTGCGGGGCCGGGGTGGCGCGTTGAGAATGCGCCCTACGCGGAACCCACGTCGGGTGCATTCTGATATGCCACCGCCTTTCAATCGAGCCGATCGATTTACAGAGCGTACCAACCATTGTAGGGGCGCTTTCAAATGCACCGTTTCTCCAAGCGGTTGGAATCGCGGCGCATTTGGGGAGTGCCCGCACATCGGTTGGTGGATTCCGGAAATTGATCGGCTTTGCGGGGCCGGGGTGGCGCGTTGAGAATGCGCCCTACGCGGAACCCACGTCGGGTGCATTCTGATATGCCACCGCCTTTCAATCGAGCCGATCGATTTACAGAGCGTACCAACCATTGTAGGGGCGCATTCAAATGCACCGTTTCGGTGATGGGCGGAGCCGGCGTATTTGGACGTGCTTCACACGAAGTATGGGGCATTCGGCAGGATAATCGGCTTCGTGAATAGGGTGGCTTGTAGGGTGCATTCTCGATGCGCCACCCCCATTTTCACAAAGCCGATCAATTCACAGAGTGCACCAACCAATTGTGGGGCACCTTCAAATGCACCATTTCGGAGACGAACGGAGCCGGCGCATTTGGGATCTGCCTCCATACCGGTTGGGGCATCCGAATAACCGGGCGGCTTTGTGAAAATGGGGGTGGCGCATCGAGAATGCGCCTTACGGCACCGTTAGGCGATGTTTGGAGCCGGCGCATTTGGACATGCCCCCACACGGGTACGGAGCATTCCGCACGGTAATCGGCTTTCCGGAAATGGAGGCGTCCCACCAAGAATGCGCCCTACGTCTTTCTTTTCTTATGGGCTCCGGTAGACTAACGGCCATACGGATCCGCCCTTTGTTCCGCAGGAGTTCCGGTGATCCGATTTCTCGCTACTGCCGCATTGATTGCCCTCTCTCCCCTCCTTTGGGCCGCGCCGAGTTCTACCGGCCAAACCGGGCTTATCAACATGCCCGACGGCTTGATCGAAGAGGACGGCATGTGGCGGATGGGCGTCAGCCGTTCCGACCCCTATACCGCCTTCTGGACCAGTGTCAGCCTTTTCCCGCGCCTGGAGGTCACTGCCCGCTATACCGAAATCAGTGGTGCCCCTTCCGGCATTGGCGATGATTACGGCGACTACAAAGACAAGGCCTTTGACGCCAAGCTCCATCTCCTCAAGGAATCGCATCTCCTTCCTGCACTCAGTGTAGGCACCCAGGACTACCTCGGTACGCAGCTCTTCCCGGCCAACTTCATCGCCGCGAGCAAGCGACTTGGGGACCTCGACGCCACCATCGGCTATGGGGAGGATCGCATCGACGGGGTCTACGGCGGCCTCCGCTACCACCTCACAGACAACTGGCGCCTGGTGGCGGAGTACGACGCCAACGATTACCAAAACGATTTCCGGGGAGAGCGCTCCGGCGCCGCCGACCGCAAAGGCGGCTGGCAATACGGAGTGGAGTACCAGTGGGGCTGGCTGGGCGCACAGGTCAGCGAGCAGGACGACGAGATCGGCTTCAACCTGCACTTCGACATCCCGCTCGGCAGATCCACCTTCATCCCCAACATGCACGAGCCAGCCCCTTTCACAGGTGAACCGGTAACCGCGTCGATCGAGGAGTGGCAGGCCGACCCTGTCTATCCCCGGGATCTGGTCCGTACTCTGGAGGCGCGCGGCTTCAAGAAGGTCAAGGTGCGCATCGACCGCGGCTCCCGAACCCTGCAGGCGGAGCTCACCCACTCCCGCATCACCCTGGTGGGCCGTGCCGTGGGCCGGGCGGCCAGAGTACTGCTGGTGCGCGGGCCCGCCGACACGCGCACGCTGCAGATCCTCTATACCGAGCGAGAGCAGCCGCTGCTCACCTATACCTTTACCGACGCCGACGCGCTGCGTAGCTATTTCGCCGGTGAACTCAGCCATTCCGCACTCGAGCCCACCATGAGCGTGCGGTTCGCCGACCCGGAAGATCGTCAGCGCTTCGCCGCCAAAGACATCCGAATCGAGCCGAACGAGACGCCCAACGACATCGAATTCGGCTACTCCGAAGCGGACGCGACCCTCGTCCTCGAACAGGAGTCGCGCAACCTGAGCCGCTGGCAGATCAAACCCTTCAATCTGGGCACCTACCTGAACGACCCCAGCGGCGCCTTCCACTACGACATCTTCGCCCTCGGCACCTTCACCCACGACTTCGGGGGCGGACTCTTTTTCGATGCCGGCGCCCGCGTCACCCTGATCGAGGACGTCAGCGACGTCACCCAGGAGTCCAACAGCGAACTGCCGCATGTCCGCACCGACGTGGCCGAATACAAGCGGGGCGCGGAAGCCAAGCTCAACCACGCGCTGCTCAGCCAGTACGCCCACCCGGCCCAACGCGTCTACACCCGCGTATCGGCCGGCATCTACGAGGAGATGTACGGCGGTTTCGGCGGCCAGGCCCTCTACCTTCCCGAAGTCGGCAACTGGGCGGCGGACCTCAGCGTCGACTGGCTCAAACAGCGGGACTTCGAGGGGACCGGCTTTCGCGACTACTCGACCGTAACCGCCCTGGCCACACTGCACTACCGCATTCCCTCCCACGGGCTCACCATCAGCACCACCGGCGGCCGTTTTTTGGCCAAGGACGACGGCGTCCGTATCCTGCTGAAGCGCCGTTTCGCCTCCGGCTTCGAACTCGGCGCCTGGTACACCGTCACCGACGGCGACGACATCACCAGCCCGGGCTCGCCCGACGAGCCGTATCACGATAAAGGCATCTTCGTCTCGATCCCGATCTCCAGCCTGCTCACAAAAGACACCCGCAACCGCGGCACCATCGCCCTGCGTCCCTGGACGCGGGATGTCGGCCAGACCGTCGCTTCACCCGGCGACCTCCACGGCCTGGTAGAGCAGCGGCTGTTATTGAACACCGACCAATATACCGGCTTTAGCGGCCTGCGGGAGTAGAGCTCACCGGCAGGAGGCGCGCCCCCCGCAGCGAATCTCACGAAACCCGCAAACCCGCTGAACCCCGGTGTATTTGACCCCGGGTTTCCATTACAATCGTTGGCTATTGGGGGGTTAGGCAACACGATGTTCAAAAGCATCCTCGTGGTCTGCGTCGGGAACATCTGCCGCAGTCCGATGGCCGAAGGCCTGTTCCGGGCAAAACTCGGCGGCCGCGGCATCGATGTATCATCGGCTGGCATTGGCGCGCTGGTGGGAAAGGAAGCAGACCCCACCGCCGTCGAACTGATGGAACAGCGAGGCATCGACATCTCCTTCCACCGCGCCCGGCAACTGGATAGGGCGCAGGTTCGCAGCAGCGAACTCATCCTGGTCATGGAAGCCTGGCACCGACAGGAAATCGAACAGCACTTCCCGATGGCGAGGGGCAGGGTCTACACGCTGGGCCATTGGGAACAATTCGACATCCCCGATCCCTACCGCAAGCCGAGAGAGGCCTTTGAGCTTGCGCTCAAGGCGATCGAACAGGGTGTCGAAGCCTGGATGGAGCGACTGTGAGAAGAAAGTCATTTTCGTTGATGATTCTGGCAGGCCTGGCCACGCTGCTGGCCGGCTGCGCCACGCCCGGCATGAAAATGGACGTCTCTTCCATGACGCCGGTCGCACCCGAGCCGACCGGGCCGCAGATCCAGCCGCGCCTGATCCCCATCACCCCGCAGCTCATCGCCGAACAGGCGAGAGCCAAGACCAAACGCAGCCGTCCCACAGCCGAAACGCCCGACAACAGCGACTACCGCATCGGCCCCGGCGATGTCCTCACCGTCACGGTCTGGGACCACCCCGAGCTCACCATCCCGGCCGGTGAATTTCGCTCCGCTGAAATCGCCGGCCACCTGGTCGATGCCGACGGTGCCATTTTTTATCCCTACGTCGGTATCCTGGAGGTGGCGGGCTTCACCACCGGCGAGATACGAAAGCTGATTGCCGAACGCCTGCGCCACTACATTCAGAAGCCGCAAATCGATGTGCGGGTTGCCGCCTATCGCAGTAAAAAGGTGTATGTTGCCGGCCAGGTGGGCACACCCAATGTCGTCCCCATCAACGACCGACCCCTGACGGTTGTCGAGGCCGTCAACCTCGTGGGCGGCACCACCCCCGAGGCGGACCTGACCGACGTCCGTGTCACCCGCGGGAACCAGGTGCATCAGCTCGACCTGCTCTCCATCTACAGCGCCGGCGCGGAAGGCAACTTCAGGCTGCGCGACGGCGATCAGATCTACGTCCCCGATCGCAGCGACAACCAGGTCTACGTCATGGGCGAGGTCAATGACCCCTCCACGGCTGCAATGCGCCACGGCCGGCTCAGCCTGGCCGAGGCCATCAGTGCCGCCGGGGGCATGGACGAGGACCTCGCCGATGCCAGCCAGATCTTCGTTATCCGTGGCGATATCCACCAGCCCAGTGTGTATCAGCTGAACGCCGCCTCGGCCGACGCCATGCTGCTGGCAACCGCCTTCCCGTTGCAGAAACACGACGTGGTCTACGTATCGCCCACCGGTCTCACCCGATGGAACCGGGTCGTCCGCCAGATTCTACCGACCATTCAGACCCTCTGGCAGACCGACAACCTCGTAAACCGCTAACAGCGGAAGATATCGAAATGGATATGCGCAACAACACGGGAGAAAGCGCGGTTCGCGAACCGAAATTCGCCGACGACGAAATCGATCTCGGGGAACTCCTGGCCAACCTGGCCGATGGCAAGTGGCTCATCGTTGCGATTGTCGTGGTGATCACCGCCCTGGCGGCCGCCTACGCCGTACTTGCCACCCCCATTTACCAGAGCGATGTTCTCCTGCAGGTCGAGCAGCAGAGCGCTTCGGTCGGCGGTCTGGACGAATTCTCCTCCATGTTCGGTACCGAGAGCCCGGCCGAGGCCGAGATCGAGATCATCAAATCGCGCACTATCGTCGGCCATGCGGTCGATGATCTGGGCCTGGACATTGCCGTGCGGCCACGCTACTTCCCGCTGATCGGCGCCGCTGCGGCACGGCTTCATGGCCAGGGCAAAGGCATCGCTGGCTCGCTGTTCGGCCTGGACAGCTATGCCTGGGGCGGAGACACCCTGGGCCTGGACCGGCTGGAACTGCCGCCGCGCCTGATCAATCAGCCCCTGTCGCTGGTGGCCGGGGATAGCGGCGCCTACCGCCTTCTGGATGAAGAGGGCCGTGAGTTGCTGGCCGGCAGCGTCGACAAGCCGGCCGAGGCGCAGAGCGCAGGCAGCGAGCGCATCGGCATCTTCGTCTCCCGGCTGGAGGCGCGTCCAGGCACCACCTTCCGGGTAGTCAAGCGCCCCCGCTGGCAGGTGGTGCAGGATCTCAAAGGCCAGTTGACAGTAGGGGAGCAGGGCAGAGGCACCGGGATCATCAAGGTGGGCCTGGAACACTCCGACCCCCAGCGGCTGGAACAGATCCTGAACAGCGTCACCAACGCCTACCTGCGGCAGAACGTAGAGCGGCGCTCCCGCGAGGCCGAAAAGACGCTGGAGTTCCTAAACGAGCAGCTACCGACCCTCAAGGCGGAACTGACCACGGCCGAATCCCGCCTCAACGACTACCGCTCGGAAGTCGGCAGCGTCGATCTCACCCTGGAGGCCCAGACCTTTCTGCAACAGGCGGCCGAGTTCGAAAAGGCCCTCTCCGAGCTGCGCCTGAGACGCACCGAACTCATCGAAAAGTTCACCTCCAACCATCCGGTCATCACCTCGCTGGACCAAAAGACCGAGCAGCTCAGGGCAGAGCGGGCGGCGTTGGAAGCGCAGATCCGCCAGCTCCCGGAAGAGCAGCAACACTCTCTGCAACTCACCCGCGACACCCGGGTGGCCAATGAGCTCTACATGCTGCTCCTGAACAAATCCCAGGAGATGCGCGTCGTCAAGGCCGGCACGGTTGGCAACGCTCGCATCATCGATCCCGCCTATCGGCCGTCCCAACCGGTCAAGCCGAAGAAAGCCATGATACTGATGTTGGGCCTGATACTGGGTATAGGCGCCGGCGTTGCGGCCGCCCTGCTGCGCCTCGCCCTGAACAGGGGCGTGGAGGACCCGGATGCCCTGGAGCAGCAGTTGGGGCTACCAACCTTCGCTTCGATCCTGCACAGCTCTCGGGAAGAGCAGCTTGTCGTCAGAAGGGGCAAAGCGAAAAAGGCGAGACCGCTACTGGCGTTCGCCGATCGCGACGACTTGGCCATCGAGGCTCTGCGAAGCCTTAGAACCAGTCTTCAGTTTGCCGCCATGGACACGGATAACGCCATCATCACCATCACCGGTCCCAGTCCCGAGATCGGCAAGTCCTTTATATCCGGTAATCTGGCCGCCACCATCGCGGACGCCGGCAAGCGCACGCTGCTTATCGATGCCGACATGCGCAAGGGGCATCTGCACGAATACTTCGGCACCCGGCGCAGCCACGGACTCTCCGGGCTGATCAGCGGTGAACTCACCAGGGAGGAGGCTGTACGGTCTACCGATCAAACCAACCTCGACTTAATACCCAGCGGTATCGTGCCCCCGAACCCGGCCGAGCTGCTCATGACTCCCCGTTTCCAGGCACTGATGGAGGAGTTTAAAAACGACTACGACAGCATCATCGTCGACACACCGCCCGTCCTCGCGGTCACCGACGCCAGTATCGTCGGCCGCCTGGGCGGGATGACTTTCATAGTGGTCCGCTTCGGTTGGCACCCGATGCGCGAACTCGAATTGACGGTCAAGCGTCTCCAGCAGAGCGGCGTCGATGTCAATGGCTTCATCTTCAACGATGTACCGCTGAAGAGCTGCAGATACGGCTACGGCGGTCATTATGGCTACCACTACCAGTATTCGTATCATTAGATCCGCGCATACCCGCCTCGCCGCTCGCCCAAGTGGATGGCTATTACGAAAGAGCGCTATGCGCTATGACCAGGCGGCGTAGAAGTTGGTTTGTGTGGGCAAACCCTGTGATTTCTACATATACTGCTGGTTTACTGCCGTCGCTAAAGGATGGTAGCGTTTTGTGACGGCGTTAACGCAAAAAGGGGACGTGAATAATGAAGAAACTGACATTGGCCACAGTTTGCCTGTTTGGCTTCTCCTCACCGTTGCTGGCCCAGGAAGCACAGCCGGCCGGCGAAGTGCCTGCAAACTATAATGAAACGGCAGAGGCCCCCGTGATCTCCGGCGCTGTGATCTCCGCCGGCGCCTTGTTTGCCGCGGCCATTGCCGCGGTTGCTTCGCAGTCAGACGGTTCCGCCACCAGCGACTTCGCCGTTACCCATAATCCCAGCAACTAAGTCGGTATGCGCATGGAAGCCGTGAGTCGTCCGGGCGTCGTAGGGTGCATTCTTCAAATGCACCGCTCCGGCGTTGATGCTGCTCCGGCTCCCAAAATGCCCGGCGCCCAACGAAGCCTTTCCTTCTCCCCCGGGAGAAGGAAAGGATTAAGGAGATCAAATCAAGTCGTGATCCTTCTTATGGCCTTCACCCTAAACCATCGATAATTGCTCCAGGCACTATTTTATCTCCTACATTCTTGTAGTCGTCTCTCGGAGCTGGCGCATTTGGATGTAGCCCATGCGATGGTCGGTGCGTTCTGAAAATCAATCGGCTCTATGGGACGAATGTAACGCATCAAGAATGCGCCCTACGTATTGGGTGGCTAAAAGGGATCTGTTCCGTTAAATGGTTGCTGGACTACGGGTTCGGTTTTGATGGAGGCGGCGATTGTCGCGTCCGCTCGTGTTTCGGTTCTTCTGGAGTGTTGAATACGTACCGTGGCCTTTTGCCGGTCGCGGTGCCAGTCCCCGGCGAAGCAGTGGAACGCCTCATGGCCCAGAAGCCTGAAGGCGTCTTCGTCCCCGTCGTTGCTCGGTGTTCGGGCGTAGACGGTACAGCTGTTGCTGGTATAGACGGCACATCCCTGCACGATGGAGACTGGAAAAGGCAGGGCCTTGTAGCCTGCGCTTCGGCAAGCCGCGTCCACCTGCTGAGTGGACTTGTAGGTGATCAGGCGGACATCTCGCTGCTCATCCATCGAGGTGACGTCGATGGATGCACACCCTGATAAGGCTACTGCAGCGACAAAACCGGTCGCGAACCGCATGGCACACGCTCCTTGTGTAGCCGGCTCCGATTGCCGGGGGGATGATGATCCCGGTACCCCGCTCCCTCCTGAGCGATTTCGAGCTAGTAATAATACCTATAGGTCAGGTGCCTGAGAAAGCAACGCATTGTGTAAAGGGATTTTCCCCGAAATATACGGGCAGTAGACGGCGGGCACGGCCCCTATGAGTTCCCTCTTACCGATTAGGGTGGGCCGTGCCTGCCATTCAATGCGCTATTCAAGGATGCAGTCAATTCCATGCGTTAAAACAACAATCTGCTGGATTAAGCATTGGCGCCACTGCTCGTTACATCTATTCGGTTATCCATTCAGGCGCGTCTCTGCTGAGGTCCACTGTCAAGCGGTTCCCGGTTAAAGGAATCTGACTCCTCAAAAAGCAGAATCGATTGTTTCGGCCACCGGATCCGGAATCGTGTGCCGCGGGGCAGGTTATCGATGACATCGATATCCCCGCCGTTGGCGACCACGAGCTTACGCACCACGGCCAGGCCGATCCCGGTGTGTCCTCTGTTCCCGCCGCTGGAGAACATGCGGAACACCTGTTCACGCGACCACTGCGGGATTCCGGGCCCGTCATCAGCCACCTCCAACAGCCAGGCACCCCCCTTATCTTTAGCACTGAATGAGATCGTGCCCGTGTCGTGGTCGTGGTGGTGTACTGCGTTGACGATAAGGTTTTGGAATATCTGCTCCAAATGAAGCGGATCGGCGATGATTGTCGGCAATGGCGTCTTCCGCTTTATTGAAAAGCGTTTGCTCAAGTCCAGGTGCACGAGCAACTCGTCAAGAAACGCATCGAGCGGAATCGGCACCCGGTCACCCTGCACTCGGCCAACACGGGCGTAGCGGAGTAGTCCATCAATCAGATCGCTCATCCGCTGAACCCGTTCGTTAAGGAGTCGGAGCCGCTTTCTGCTTTCGCTGTCCACTCCTTCGGTCAGCTCATCTTCGATTAGGTAGGCGAGATTGGCTACTCCCCTAAGGGGTGCCTTGAGGTCGTGGGAGGCGACGGCCGTGAACTCCTCAAGGTCGGCATTAACTCTATGTAGCTCCTCGCTCTCACGGCGCAGCGCCCCCTCCGCCTGTTTGCGTTCGTCGATTTCCGCTTTCAACTGTTCAGTGGCGTACTCCAGCTCCCGGGTCCGATCATGCACCCGTTGCTCCAATTCCCGGTGCGACCGGCGTAGTCGTGCCTCGGCATGCGTGCGTTCGCAGAACAGCGCGGCGACAATCAAGCCGGTGCACGTGGTGACCAGGATCAAGGCTATCTCGAACGAGATTGTCGTCAGTCCGGCGGGGCTGGCGAACAGCCCGCTTTCCCGGTACGCCCACCATAGAACGCCTGCGGCAACCACAAATGAGGAGAGAGTAGCCCCGTGAATGCGGAACCGGACTGCCGCCCAGACCGTAAAGGGGATGATCAAATAGAAGAGGGGGGCGGTGGCCAGGGTCTGCTCGCTGAAGTAGCCGAAGCTCAACCAAACCAACAACGATTGGCCCGCTAACAGCAACAGCAGCTCGGCCCCGCGCCAACCGCGCAAGCGTTCGGCAGGCCAGCGCCGCCAGCTGAGTAGCAAAGGGGCGATCACTATCACGCCGGTGGCATTGCCCAGCCACCACATCAGCCCCACCAAGCCCACTTCGTTCCATTGGACAGCCCCTTGCAGCACCATCGCGAAGGCACCGATGGCAGCCGCAATGAAAGTGGGGGCAAGCGCACCCCGAAAACTGAAGGCAATTACGTCCTGAAACCGCCCGAAGTCCTCTCGCACCCGAAAACGGCTTAGCCAACGGGCACCCAATAACGGTTCCAGGATATTACCTACCGAAGCGCCAAGCGCGGCGGGCAACGGAACTCCGTTGACCAGAGCCAGCGCGATCACCGCTATGAGAATGCCCGGCCAAAGTGTGGGCCCGAACAGCAGGCATACGACCAGGGCCACACCCGAAGCCGGCCACAACAGTGTGACCCCTGCGTGCCCGGTTTGGATGATCAGACCCAATTGGCCGGTTATGAAGTAGGCAACAGCGAAGAGCGATACAGCGACCAAGTAACGTAACATGCCCACGCCGCCTGCTTTACTCAGTGGTATCGTCATGTTTGTTTCACTACGCGCCTGAAACCGGCGGGTAATCGGTACGGCCGATTATTGTCCGGCTTCTTCGCGTAGTTTATTCCATATTCTCATGCCCACCCCGGGGTACAGTACACTCAACGGGATGTGTGCGGCAAACGAAAGTAGCCTTCGTCGTCCTAGTGTCCTGTCACACGTCTAATGGCGCCTTCAGAGCCCCCGAGCGGCGTCAGGGCAAGGCGCGCAGCGCGCAGGCAATGCATTCTCCTTGTCAAGCGCTGGAGGCGCCATTAGACGGTGGTGACAGGACACCAGGGTCTATGGCTGTTCGGAATAACGGGAGCTGGGGCCTCAACAGGGCGGGCAGTGCCCACCCTTAAAGCGCGCCCCGGGGTTGCCGGCGTAAGCGGGCTGGTGACGAGGGCAAGCCTTATGGCTTTTTGCTCTCGGACACAAAAAAGCCGGCTCCGGCCGGCTTTTTTGTTACTGCTGGGATTTGGTGGCTACGCCCTGATTCGAACAGGGGACCCCATCATTATGAGTGATGTGCTCTAACCAGCTGAGCTACGTAGCCTTTGCGGTGAGACGGGCATTGTAAGGACTGCCCATTGTATGTCAAGCCGATCGGGGGTGACCACCAAGGCAACTGCATACTTTGAAACAGTGATGGAGTGCTTGAGATCAGGTATCCGTGAATACGCCTAAAGGAAAATAGGGAGTGAAGATTATACAGGAGCCGTCACCTGTCATCCCTGTAGGCTCGACGGCAACATCCCTCGCAACGGCTCCTGCGTTGTTCTACCTCCTGCGCCCATACAATCGTGCTGCCGTCGACCTGATATCCAGCACCTGCATCGCTCGCCAAGCACCAAGCTTGTTAGTATGCGCATACCCTGAGGGTGACCACAGAGCCCACCAAGGATGTAGGAGAAGAATGCGCTCGGCGTGCTCTGTGGTTGAGCCGTCTCAGACGTTGAAGCGGAAGTGCATGACGTCGCCGTCCTGGACAACGTATTCCTTGCCTTCCAGGCGCAGCTTTCCGGCTTCTTTGGCGCCCTGTTCGCCGCCGAGGGCGACGAAGTCTTCGTAGGCGGTCACTTCGGCGCGGATGAAGCCCTTCTCGAAGTCGGTGTGAATGACGCCGGCGGCCTGCGGGGCGGTGGCACCTACCGGTATGGTCCAGGCGCGGACCTCTTTTACGCCGGCGGTGAAGTAGGTCTGCAGGCCGAGCAGCTGGTAGCCGGCGCGGATGACGCGGTTCAGGCCTGGCTCTTCGAGCCCCATCTCCTCGAGGAAGGCGACTTTCTCGTCCTCTTCAAGTTCGACCAGCTCCATTTCAATGGCGGCGCACACCGGCACCACTTCGGAACCCTCTTCCTCGGCAAACCGGCGCACGGCGTCCAGGGCCGGGTTGTTTTTGAAACCATCATCGGCAACGTTGGCGATGTACATCGTCGGCTTGACGGTGAGCAGGTGCAGCTCATGGGTGAGGTTGCGCTCATCGTCCGTGAGGTCCAGGGCGCGTACCGCCTTGCCTTCGTCCAGGTGGGCCTGCAGCCGCTGAAACAGCGCCAGCTTGGCCTTGGCCTCCTTGTCGCCGCTCTTGGCGGCCTTTTCGGCGCGGGCAATGCCCTTTTCCACCGTCTCCATGTCGGCGAGGGCCAGCTCGGTGTTGATGATCTCGATATCGGAGACCGGGTCGATCCTGCCCGACACGTGCACGACATTGTCATCCTCAAAGCAGCGCACCACATGGGCGATGGCGTCCGTCTCGCGGATATTGGCCAGGAACTTGTTGCCGAGCCCCTCACCCTTGGAGGCGCCCGCCACCAGCCCGGCGATATCGACGAACTCCATCGTCGTCGGCAGCTCGCGCTGCGGCTTGACGATCTCCGACAGCTTGTCCATGCGCGGATCCGGCACCGGCACGACACCGACATTGGGCTCAATCGTACAGAACGGATAATTCTCCGCCTGAATCCCCGCCTTGGTCAGCGCATTGAAAAGTGTGGACTTGCCGACATTGGGCAGTCCGACGATACCGCATTTAAATCCCATTTGTTTTCTCGTCTAACCACGGGGAGCACGGGGAATTCCGCTTGATGCCGCACTTCAGTCGCCGTGTATTGAAATTGTAAATAGCTTCCCAAGACTTGTGCCTGGCCACGGCGAGCACGGTGTTATATAGAAATCCGCCTGATCCCGTGCTTTAAAAGCCGCGTATTGAAATTGAGTAAGTAGCCTCGCTTTAGACCCAAGAGCCGTAAATAGGTGATCCTAGGCCACATGCAGGGAGTTCATAGATTAATGTCTCCACGCATTTCAGCTCCAGTAGCAGACTCTGTTCGACGATCAGGTCCGCCCTGAAAGCCATGCCTAAATCCTGTCCCCGGTAACTGGCGGGAATCGGCACCTGGGTTTCAGCTCTTAGCCCCCGTTCAGTCAGCTCCAGGGCCAGCGCCTTCTCGTAAATCGACTCAAGTAACCCGGGGCCGATGGCGCTATGCACGCAGGTCGCTGCGGTCTATGTCTGTGCGATAATCCGTTCTTCACAATCCTTGAGCATGTATCACTATCTGTCTTACCCCGTGTTCTCCGTGTACCCCGTGGTTAGCCCCCTGATGTATGCAGTCGGTGCATCGCCTTTTGCAGTTCGCCGGCGACGATGTCGGGGACGGTATCCACGCATTCGTCGATGGCGCGCTCCATTAGACCACGCTCTTCGGGTGATGGTTTACCGAGGACGTAGCCGGTGACCTCGCTGGCGTGGCCGGGATGACCTATGCCGATGCGCAGGCGTAGAAAGTCGCGGCCGAGTTGGGCGCAGATATCGCGCAGGCCGTTGTGGCCGGCATGGCCTCCCCCCTGCTTGAGCTTGACGCCGCCCGGGGGTAAATCGAGTTCGTCGTGGGCGACCAGGACGGCTTCGACGGAGATCTTGTAGAAGTGGGCAATGGCAGCCACGGACTGGCCGCTGCGATTCATGTAGATCATGGGCTTCAACAGCCACACATCCTGGCCGGCGATGGAGATGCGGCCCACCTCACCGTGAAATTTATTCTCCGAACGCAGCGCGCCACCGTGGCGGCGCGCCAGTTCGTCCACGAACCAGAAGCCGGCATTGTGTCGGGTCGACTCGTACTTGGCTCCGGGATTGCCCAGGCCCACGATGAGCTGAATCGGTGAGGTCAATGCCGGGCTCCTGGCCTATTCGGCGGCTTCTTCGCCCTCGGCCTCTTCGCCGGCACCGCCCTTGACGGAGGCACGAGTGACCTGAATCTGCGCAACGGGCAGGTCGTGGCCGGCGCCGTGCATCAGCTCGACCAGTTCAACGCCTTCAGGCACAGTGATTTCCGACAGGTGCAGGGACTGGCCCAGCTCCAGCTTCGAGAGGTCGGCTTCCAGGTATTCCGGGAGGTCCTTCGGCAGACACAGAACCTCGGCATCGGTCATGGTGTGGGTGACCAGACCACTGCCGATCTTCACTCCCGGGGCGATGTCTTCGCCGATGAAGTGCAGCGGAACGTGCATACGAATCGTCTCGTTGGCCGCCACACGCTGGAAATCGGCGTGAATCAGCTGGTTCTTGGCGGGATGGCGCTGCAGGTCCTTGAGTACCGCGCTCTCTTCCTTGCCATCGACAGTGATGGTGAGGATGTGGGAGTAGAAAGCTTCGTGCTCCAGGTTGTGCATCAGGCTGTCATGGTCGAGGAGGATTGACGTCGGCTCCTGGCCGGTGCCGTACAGGATGGCCGGCATTTTGCCCGCGCGACGAAGGCGGCGGCTCGCACCCTTCCCCTTGTCGCTGCGAACTTCAGCAGTCAGATTGAAATTAACTTCACTCATGGCTCTTTCACTCCAATGGTTTTGATGGTTCCCGTCCATGGGCGGGAACCCGTGAGCAGCTCATCCCCCATGGATGCGCTTGCTCCGCCTTCCCCGCGACCAGGGTCGGCAGTTATCCCGTGAAAACATACGGGCTAAAAGGCCGCCGGCAAAAAGCCGGCGGCCCGAATTCTTCATGCGTTTGCGGTGGCGTTTTACTCCCTATCCCTTTGGGAAAGAGGACGCTCCTTTAAAATTCATGTTCCAAATTGGTGTCCATGCATGTAGGAGCGACGGAAGCCGCGATATATCGAATCGCGGCTTCCGCCGCTCCTACAGATGTATGGTACCAAAGGAGCATTTTGGACACGATTTCGGAACAGCTATTCAGGTCAGTCCATATAGAGTGAACTGACCGATTCGTCGTTGTTGATGCGGCGCATGGTCTCCGCCAACAGTTCGGCGATGGAGACCTGGCGGACAGTCTTGCAGGCCCGCGCATCGGGTGCCAGAGGAATGGTATCCGTGACTACCAATTCGTCCAGGGCCGACTGGTCCAGCTTGTCGGTTGCCGAGCCGGAGAGCACCGGATGCGTGATGTAGGCCGAGACCTTGGAGGCGCCATGCTCCTTGAGCGCTTCGGCCGCCTGGCAAAGGGTGCCCGCGGTATCCACCAGGTCGTCGACAAGCACACAGTGGCGCCCCTCCACATCACCGATAATGTGCATCACCTGCGAGACATTGGCCTTGGGCCGGCGCTTGTCGATAATCGCGAGGTCGGCATCATCCAGCCGTTTGGCCAGGGCACGGGCACGCACCACGCCCCCCACATCGGGCGAGACCACCATCATGTTCGGGTCCCGGTTGCGCCAGATTTCACCCAGCAGGATGGGCGAGGCGTAGACATTGTCGACCGGAATATCGAAAAAGCCCTGGATTTGGTCGGCATGCAGGTCGACCGTCAGCAGCTTGTCGACGCCGACGGTGGTGATCATGTTGGCAATCACCTTGGCGGTGATGGGCACGCGTGCGGAGCGCGGGCGCCGGTCCTGACGGGCATAGCCGAAATAGGGCATGACGGCGGTGATGCGGCCCGCGGCGGCGCGCCGCACGGCATCCACCATCACCAGCAGCTCCATCAGGTTGTCGTTGGTGGGGACGCAGGTGGGCTGGACGATGAAGACGTGTTTACCGCGCACGTTCTCCAGGATCTCCACCATGACTTCGCCATCGCTGAACTTGCCGACAATGGATTTACCCAGTGGAATGCTGAGGTAGGCGGCGATGTCCTGCGCCAGTTTCGGGTTCGCGTTACCCGCAAACACCATCATGTCGGAAACGGTGGATCCTCTGAACGGATGCCGGAAGGGCATGGATACCTCATCCCAAAAGCAGTTGGTGCGACAGAACAAACAGGTCGGAAGGCTGCCGCTGCTTACGAGCTTGTGCGCCACCCGAAGGGGCGACACAACCGAATATGGCTGGGGCGGCAGGATTCGAACCTGCGCATGCTGGCATCAAAAGCCAGTGCCTTACCGCTTGGCGACGCCCCAACTGTTTTTTCGATCAGCCTTGCAGCGCCACATGCGTCGGCAACGGCGATCGGTTCCTGCCCTGAGCGACGAATCCCCGCCAGCCCTCCGGCAGCTCCGCCAGAACCTTGCGCGCCTGCCGCTGGTCAGAAAAGGGTGCGAAAATGCAGCCCCCGCTGCCAGTCAGACGGGCCGCACCGCGGTTCGCCAACCAGTCCAGTGCCTCGGCTACGGCCGAATAACGGGCCCGGACCACCGGCTCGAAAACATTCGAACCTGTGCCCGACAGGAAGTCGGCTATTGTGATTGGCGCACAGTCGCGTGTCAATTCCGCAGCGCTGAAAAGCTCGGCTGTCGAGACCTTTGCCGGCGGCACGATGACCACGAACCAGGGCTCGGACAGCTCCACCGGAGTGAGTCGTTCACCGACCCCTTCCGCCCACGCGGCCCGGCCGCGGACAAAAACGGGGACATCGGCACCCAACTCGAGAGCGAGTGCGGCGAGTAGGTCCTCGGAGCGGCCCAGTCCCCA
>NZ_JAENYR010000039.1 GCF_016841685.1 Thiohalomonas denitrificans | reverse complement strand
CAGCCGTGGCGCCCGGCTGCCGGAGCTGACCACCTACCAGCCCGCCACCACCCTGCCGGCCCTGGTGGTCGCCCACCAGCTCTATGGCGACGCCACCCGCGACAGTGAAATCATCGACCGCAATCGAATCCGCCACCCGGGCTTCGTGCCTGGCGGCGAGGAACTGGAGGTGCTGAATGCGTGATGACATCACCCTCCACATCGGCGGCCAGCTCTACTACGGCTGGAAAGAGCTGAGCGTGAACCGCTCTATCGAGGCCGCGGCCGACGATTTCAGTTTCACCATCACGGACAAGTGGGCGGAGTCGATGAAGCGCCGCCCCATTCGCCTGGGCAGCCCCGCCGAGGTGTTTCTGGGCAAAGAGAAGATCGTGACGGGCTACATCGATCGGGTGCGACCTAGAACGCGGCCCGACAGCCGTACTGTCCAGATTGCCGGTCGTTCCAAGATTGCGGACCTAGTGGACTGCTCCGACTATCCAAGAAATAGGCGGTATGTGAACCAAACGCTTGCCTCTTTAGCCAGGGAAGTAGCAAAGCCGTACGGCATCACCGTGATTGAGGAGGCAGAGACCCAGAGAATAAGTGCCGTAGTGGCCGAGAAAGAGGAAACCGGCTTTGAGTTTCTCGAAAAGCAAGCAAGAGCCCAAGCCGTGCGCCTCGTCGGCAACGCCGACGGTAATCTCGTCATCACCCGCGCCAGTAACCAGCGAATAGAAACCGCCCTGGTCATGGGCGAGAACATCGAGGAGGCCGAAGCCGAGCATTCGCACCGCAACCGTTTCAGCCACTACTACTTCCCCGGGCAACGCCCTGGGTCGGACGAAACGATGGGCGCAGATGCAGCCCACATCCTCGGGCGGGCCGAAGACACGGTTATCCGCTACCGGCCTACCACCATCGTGATGGAGGGCAGCACCGACCCGGCCGGGGCCAAGCGCCGGGCCGAGTGGCAGCGCAATGTCAATTACGGCCGCTCCCGCTCTGCGGCCTACACCGTCACCGGTTGGCGGCACAAGGATGATATCTGGCGGCCCAACCGGCTGGTTTATGTGAACGACCCCTGGAGTGGATTCGACGGCGAGTGGCTGATGATCGCCAGCGTGGAGTTCGTCCGCGGCAAAAGCGGCCGCCGCACCAAACTGGGCGTGATGGGTCCCGAGGCGTTCGATCTTATCCCCCTGCCAGCGGAAGACGACGAAGGGGGCTGGGGATGAACGGCGAAACCTGGCGAAAGCTGATCCGGCCGCTACGCCGCAAGATCAAGGTAATGATCACCCGCGGCGTGGTGCATCTTATCGACACGAGCACCCTGATGCAGACCCTGCAGGTGGAGCTGCTTCGCGATGAGACTGTCGACGACGTCGAGCACTTCGAAGGCTACGGCCGCACCGCCCACGCCCCCGCCAATGGCCGCGAAGTACTGGCCGCCGCCGTCGAAGCCAACCGTGACCATACAGTAGCGATCGCCGTAGCCAATCGACAGTTCCGAGTTCGGAATCTCGCAGAAGGCGAGCAGGTTCTTTACGACGATCTCGGCAACGTGATCCACTTCAAACGCGACCGCATTCTGATCAACTCCGTGGACCACGTCGAAGTCACCGCGCCGACCGTAGAGGTCAACGCCACCTCGACCCACAACGGCAACGTCACCATCAACGGCAATCTGACCGTGAACGGCAATACCGACATCAGCGGGGACACCACCATCGGCGGCGATACCGATATCGACGGCAATGCGACCGTGGGCGGCACCGCCAGCGTGGCCGGTGTCGCCACCGTCGGTGGCTTGGCGGTGACCGGTGCGGCCGGTGGTGCGGCGACGGTATCCGGCAGCCTGGAGGTGACTGGCGGCGATGTGACCGTGGACGGCATCAGCGCCAAGGGGCACGTCCATTCCAATCCTGAAGGTGGCACAACGGGGGCACCGCAGTAATGGATCTGATGCTCACTCAAGACGACACCACCCCCGGATGGGACCTGGCCCTCGACGGCCCGGATCTGGCCACCGATGACGGCCTGCGCTCTGCGGTCATTGTTTCGCTATTTACCGACGCGCGAGCAGAGCCCGACGACGACATCCCCGATGGCACCGATGATCGCCGCGGCTCCTGGCACGACACCTATTTGCCGCACGACGGCGACAGTGAAGGGTCCCTCCTGTGGCTGCTCAGCCGGGAAAAAGAGACGGCCGATGTGCTTCAACGCGCCCGCACCTATGCCGAGACGGCCCTGGCATGGCTCATCGAGGACAGCGTGGCCACGGCGGTGCAGACAGAGGCCGAGTGGCGCAATGACATCGGCCGCGGCGTTCTTGCCCTCTACCTAACCATCACGCTGCCGGGCCGCACGCCCTTTGACGATGTGTTCTATCTCGATTTGGAGGCTGCATAGATGGCGTTTAACCGCCCAACACTGCCCGCACTAATCGACCGCATACAGTCGGACATCGAATCCCGCCTGCCCGGCACTGATCCCCGCCTGCGCCGCTCCGTGCTCTTCGCGATTGTGCGCGCCATCGCCGGCGCGGTGCACGGGCTCTACGGTTTTCTCGCCTGGATGGCCAGGCAAATCATCCCGAGTACGGCCGATGCCAACTACCTGGAACGCCACGCGAGCTGGTGGGGCATCGGCCGCAAGCCCGCGGCGCCGGCGGTCGGCATAGTCGATTTCACCGGCACCGACGGCGCAGTGATACCAGCCGGCACAACGCTGCAACGGGCGGACAGCGTCGAGTACACCACCGACGCCGAAGGCACCATCACCGGCAGCGTGGCCGAAATTGCCGTTACGGCCGTCGAGGGCGGCCAGGATACGAATGCCGATCCCGGAGTAACACTCTCGCTCGTCTCGCCCATTTCGGGCGTGTACTCGACAGCCACCGTGTCAGTGGCCGGCGACGGGCTTACCGGCGGAGCGGATGAGGAGGGCGACGATTCCTTACGTGACCGGCTCAAAGCCCGTGTACAACGCTCACCGCAGGGCGGAGCCATCGCCGATTACGAGGCTTGGGCACTGGAGGTCGAAGGCGTCACCCGCGCCTGGGTAATGCCGGCGTGGGCCGGCCTCGGCACCGTAGGCGTTTTTTTCGTCCGCGATGATGACGCCCTGATAATCCCAGACGCTGCCGAGGTGCAGGCGGTACAGGACTATCTGGATACCGTCCGCCCGGTCACGGCGGATGTGACTGCCTACGCGCCGACAGTGGAGCCGGTCGATATGACGATCCAGCTCGCACCCAATACCTTGGACGTGCAGGCAGCCGTCGAGGCGTCGCTGACGGATCTGTTCCGAAGGGAGGCGAATGTCGAGGACGGTAACGGCAGCGGCGCCATCCCTATCAGCCACATCCGCGAGGCCATCAGCGGTGCCGAGGGCGAGATTGACCACGTCCTGATTTCACCCTCTGGGGACGTGGCGCCGAGCCTCGGCGCTTTGGCCACGCTCGGCGTCATTACCTGGCAGGCGATCTCCTGATGGGTGCCAGCGACTACCTCAACCAGCTTCGGGCTCTGCTACCGCGCGGTGTGCTCTGGCGTGGTTTGCGAGCGCCGGACACCACGTTCTCTGCGCTGCTCGATGCGCTGGCCGCAGAGTTCGCCCGCGTCGATGCGACCGCCGAAGCACTGATAAATGAAGCCGACCCGCGCACCACACTTCAGCTATTGGCGGAGTGGGAGGCCTTTGCGGGCCTGCCCGATACATGCAGCGGCTTGGGGACCACCATCGATGAGCGCCGGGCTGCACTGGTTGACATACTGACCAGCGTCGGTGGTCAGTCGCGGAACTACTTCATCGGGGTGGCTGGAAGCCTCGGTTTCGACGATTCGGCGATCGCCGAATACGACCCGCACACCGTCGACGAAACCGTGGACGCCCCCATTTACGGTGCGGACTGGCAATTCGCCTGGAAGCTCACCGCGCCGATGCCGCCCGTCCAACAGTTCAATGCCGATTCAACCGTTGATGAATCCCTCGGCGAAGTCGCCCCGACCACTCGACTGGAGTGTGCCGTCAATCGACGCAAACCGGCTCACACCATCGCACTGTTTGAATACACCTAAGGAGGTGATCGATAAATGGACCCGCGTAACTATCTAGCCAATGCCAGCGGCACGCCGCCAGTAAAACCGGCCAGTCCCAGCAACGGCTTTCCACAATCCGCTGTTCCTGGCGTTAATGAGGCCACGACGCCCGGACCCTTCTGGTTTTACAAAATCGGCGAGGAGTTGCGTTCGATCATCACCGCAGCAGGCATAACGCCCAGTGATGACGATCTGGGACAGCTTTTGGCCGCACTATCGGGCCTGGGGCTCAGCCAAGCGACTGACACCTTCAAGGGCATCATCGAATTAGCGACAGCTTTAGAAGTGCAAGGCGGCACAGACGATCAACGCGCTATCACCCCGGCGGGATTGGCATCGTTCGACAAGAGCCATACGGTCCCCGGTCATCAGGTGCTGCCCGGGGGATTGATCCTCCAATGGGGTAGTTTTTCCCACAATATTAACTCCTCCCAGCTGACGTCCACTCTGGTGACATTTCCAATAGCGTTCAATGCCACTCCGTTTGGCATCTGGACCGAATTGTTTAACACCCCCTTAGCGGGCTCCGGATATTACTCCGGGTACAACCCATATGACGCCGCTGGATTTACGCACATCTGTACACACAGTGACGCGGCAATCCTTAGCGGCGCAGTTACCTCCTTCCTAGCATTGGGAATATGATTATGTACGCAACGATCGACACAAATGGCCGCGCCACCGGATTCTACCGGGACACTAAGCATGCCGAAAAAGTCGGCATCAGCCCCACCGACACTCTGGTCGAAATCACAAAAGCCCAATGGCGCGAACTCTTGGAAAACCCGGGCACTCGTCGGTGGGATACCGATACCGGTGAGGTCGTGGCCTATACACCGCCGCTCCCGCCATTGGCCGATTACCAGATAGCCGCTAGAACAGCGATCGACAGCGCCGCTGGTGCTGCCCGGGCAGCGTACCCCTCACCGGGCAGCTATATCGATATCGAATATCAGCATGCCGAGAGACAAGCCGAGGAATTCAAGGCCGCTGGTTATCCGGCCGACGCCGTACCGGCATGCGTGCAGGATTGGTCCGATGCATCGGGCATGACGCCGACCGCCGCCGCTGATGACATCATGGCCACCGCCGTGGAGTGGT
Source organism: Thiohalomonas denitrificans (assembly GCF_016841685.1). Lineage (GTDB taxonomy): Bacteria > Pseudomonadota > Gammaproteobacteria > Thiohalomonadales > Thiohalomonadaceae > Thiohalomonas > Thiohalomonas denitrificans_A. The sequence goes on along the minus strand of NZ_JAENYR010000039.1, from coordinate 27,365 downwards.
ACGCGGCTATCGAATCGATCCGGAGGGAACGCTTGATGGGAAAGGCGGCCGTCAATGCTGCACTAGACCACGTGGGCGTCGATGCAGCGAGGGCGGACGCGACGGCCGCCCTCGATGCCATCCGTCCCACAGCATGATAACTAATAGTTCAGCGTTGTTGAGGAAGAGAAAGGAAGAGAGGGCGACCGGGCAGCAGCTGCCACTGCTACCCGGACCCAACCCACGGTGAAATTGGCACCGTGAGCCAGCAAGGCCCTCTGCCACGTGCACGCGGCGCAGAGAGCCTATCACGAAGTAGAGAAAGGCTCACGACATGCAGGAATACCGCTGTGGAGCATGCCGTCGGCTGCTGGCCAAAGGCCTGGCCGAACGGCTGCAAGCAAAATGCCCGCGATGCGGGACACTGAACAACTTTGAGGGCCTAGAACCCCGTACCAGAACGCCTGAGAGCGTCGTTCACACAAAAGGAAAGCACTGTGACCGACAAAAAGAAGACACCAGGGCGAAACGGGTTTAAGTACCGGAAACGGTACGGGGTCATCGTAATTTGCCGCGATGAATCGCACCAGGAGCAGGTCTATAACCGGCTGCGGAAGGATGGCCATAAGTGCAAGGTGGTAGCAGTATGAAAGTCGAAATCCACCATCACTGCAAGGAGTTCAACTCCTACCGTTCAGCCCGAGTTAAATCGCTATTTAATGTGGACAGTGGGGCCAACTTCGAACTGTCCGCAGAGCTGCCGATCGACGTTCCGGACTGGGGCCTCGGGGTTATCGTTGGCCCGAGCGGCTCGGGTAAATCCAGCATCGGACGGGAGATATGGGGCAACGCGGCTGTATATGCGCCGAGCTGGCCGGCTCGCAAACCGATCATTGATGCGATTGCACCGCACGGTGACTTCAACCAAGTGACCGGCGCCCTTGCTGCGGTAGGCCTCGGCAGTGTACCGGCCTGGTTGCGGCCGCATTCGGTGCTATCAAACGGCGAAAAGTTCCGCGCCGACTTGGCCCGGCTAATCTGCGAGGCCCCCAAGCGGGTCGTCGTGGACGAGTTCACCAGTGTTGTCGACCGGCAGATCGCCCGGTTCGGTGCCTTGGCGTTTGGCAAAGCCTGGCGCCGCACCGGCGGCCAATGCGTGCTGCTCTCTTGCCACTACGACATCATCGATTGGCTCGAGCCGGACTGGGTGTATGACACGGCGACAGGGAGATTCTCCGGGAGGGGGCTTTGGCGACGCCCCCGCTTCGACCTCGAAATTCGGCAGACCGATTGGCGATATTGGCCCCTGTTTGAGCCGCATCACTATCTGAAGCTACCCAAGATGATCGCAGCAACCAACTACATCGGCACGGTAGAGGGGGAGCCAGTAGCCCACGTGGCCGTAAGCACCAGGCCGGGCCTCATCGAGGCCCGCGCCTGCCGGCTAGTGGTGATGCCGGAGTGGCAAGGCGCCGGCATCGGGCTCCGCTTCCTGAACGCAGTGTGTGACCTGTGGCTGCAAGGCTGCAACCGGTACCAAAAACCGTTGCGGACTCTATTCCATACATCGCACCCGGGCTTGGCCGCTGCACTTCGACGCCACCCGGTTTGGACTCAGGTGAGCGCACAGCTGTACGGCGGTTCAAAAGCAAGGAGCGCCGCCTCGATGCGAAAGAGCAACGCCAGGAAGGGAAGCACCGGTGCCGCTTCCGGCTACGGCGGCCATTTCCGGGCCGTTCAGGGTTTCCGGTATCTCGGCCGGGAGGATGCATCATGAAGATAGTCCTCGTTGGCCAGAAGTGGTTAGGAACCGAGACCCTCCGTCTTTGCATGGCGCTTGGACACGAACTGGCGGCCGTATATGCTCCCACCCCGGAAGACCGGCTCTACCAAGCCGCATGGAACGAGGCTATTCCGGCCTATAAGGTATCCGCGCGCCTGACTGCCGAGATGGTGCCCGCCGGGACTGACTTGGTCGTGGCTGCCCATGCCCACTGTTTCCTCGACGCCGGGGCGCGGCGCCAGGCCAGACTTGGCGCCATCGGGTACCATCCGTCTCTACTACCCCGCCACCGCGGCCGTGACGCCGTGCGCTGGGCCATCCACATGGGTGAGGCGGTCACCGGGGGCACTGTCTACTGGATGGATGATGGTGCCGACACCGGCCCAATCGCCGCCCAGGACTGGTGCCACATCAGACCGGGTGAGACCCCCGCCGAACTATGGCGCCGACAGTTGGCCCCGATGGGCCTCAGGCTGTTCCGGAAGGTGTTGGAGGAGATAGAAAACGGGGTCATCACCGGGGTACCACAAGACCAGACGGTCACCACTTGGGAACCGGCCTTCGCTGGCGGGTATTTAAAGGAGGGTTGAAGGGGCGGAAGCCCCTTTTAGCCTGTTGCAAAGTCGGTGTCGTTGCGTCGCAAATATGGCGGCGCGCTACACCACACCGGCGTAAAGCCGACTCGGGTGGCGACCCAGGGTGACTGGATCGCAGCCCGGCTGACCGGCACTCCGGGCGTCTCGGATGAGAACAACGTCCTCAAACTCGGTTGGGATCCAGTCCGGCGCCGCTGGCCGAAATGGCTTCAGGCCTTGGGTATCTCCGAACAGCAATTACCCAAGGTGGTCGCCCCGGGAACACCTCTGGGCCGCCTGAAAGGGAGCCTGGCGACTCACTGGCACCTGCCTGAAGCGACCATGGTCATGGCGGGAACCACGGACAGCACCGCCGCCATCCTCGCCACCGGTGCCAGACGGCTCGGGGATGGCATCAGCTCTCTCGGTTCGACCCTGGTCACCAAGGTGATCGCCGACCGGCCCATCTTCGCCCCTGCGTACGGTGTCTACAGTCAGCCGCTGGGGAACCAATGGCTGGTGGGCGGAGGCTCCAATTCCGGCGGCGCGGTCCTCAAGCACTTTTTCACGCCATCCCGGATGGCCGAACTCAGCAGGCGCATCGATCCGGAACACCCGTCCGGGCTCGATTACTACCCGCTGCTACAACCGGGAGAGCGTTTCCCGGTCAATGATCCCGATTTCGCCCCTCGTCTCGCACCGCGACCCGCCGACGATGCCCTGTTCCTTCAGGGACTGCTGGAAGGGATCGCCGCCATCGAGGCCGCCGCCTATCAAAAACTGCAGCAACTCGGCGCCCCTTACCCCGAACGCATTTTCAGCGTCGGCGGCGGCGCCTCCAATCCGGTTTGGGAAAAGATTCGGGGCCGACTGACGGGCGTTCCCATGGTCAAGCCCATCCATTCGGAAGCGGCCTACGGCACCGCCCTGCTCGCCCGCCGATTGCTCGCACAGACCTGAAATACCAGACGTTTGGCACCGTCGACCAGAGGTCAGTCAACCGGTTCGGTTTGCCTGGGCGCCTGTCCGAGAACATCGTTTTTTGTAGGTTGGGGAACCAACGCTGATTTTGTTGGGCTTCGTTCCTCAGCGCCAACCTACATTTTGGAGCCCATTGCTTTCTCGGACAGGCTCCTAGCGGGAAGGGCGAGCCGGGCGATGCGATCGCAGGCCTCTTCCAATACCTCGCTCTTCTTGGCGAAGCAGAAACGGGCCAGATTGCGGCCCGCATCGTCATGATAGAAGGCCCGACCCGGGACGCATGCCACTCCGGTCTTTTCGAGAATCCACAAGGCCCGCTCCCGGTCATCGGCACCCGGCACGCCCGAAATGTCCGCCATTACGTAGTAGGCCCCCTCCGGCCGGTGGGGCGGCAGTCGCGCCTGCCGGAGCGCAGCGCAGAAACGATCCCTTTTTAGCCGGTGCTCCCGCGCCACCTCCCGGTAGAACTCCACCCCGAGTTCCAGGACTCCCCGGGCAGCGCCGAGCTGCAGCGGGGCCGGTGGGCAGACATAAACCAGGTCGTTGAACTGTGTCGCTGCCCGAATCACTTCGGGTGGGGCAATGGCATAGCCCAGGCGCCAACCGGTGATACTGAAGATCTTGGAAAAACCGGAAATGGTCACCGTGCGCTCCCGAAGAGCATCAATGGAGGCCGGAGGAATATGGGTAAGACCGTCATAGACAAAGTGCTCGTAGATCTCGTCCGAGAACACGACCAGATCGTGTTGCCGCGCAAACCGGGCCAGGCGCTCCAGCTCATCGCGACGAAATACCTTTCCGGTCGGATTGGAGGGGTTGCTGAGTACCACGGCCCGGGTACGGGAGTTGATGGTGCGCCCCAGTACCTCCCAGTCCACGCCCCAGCCAGGCGGCTCGAGCCGCACGTAACGAACCCGGCATCCCATGGCTTTCAGGGATGCGGCGTGATAGCCGTAGTAGGGCTCGAACAGGATCACCTCATCACCCGGATCGAGCAGCGCATGGGCGGTGGAATGGAACGCGCCGGTCGCTCCCGAACTGATCATGATCTCTGCATTCGGGTCCACGCTCAGGCCATACCGGGCTTGCGTTGCTGCCGCAATCGCATCGCGCAGCTCAATGAAGCCCTCCGCCGGCGTGTAGATGTTGCGGCCGGCATCCATGGCGGCCTTGGCGCCTTCGATCACCGAAGAGGGGATCGCCAGGTCGCACACTCCCTGCGCCATATTGATGCCCTCCACCCGCGCACACTCGTGGGTCATCGCGCGGATTTCGGACTGCAAGACGTTTTCTGCGCGCCGACTGAGTCGAATGCCCATTACCACCCCTGTTTTCCGCTATTGCTCCGCCCGGATTCGCACCTTATCGGAACGCCACCGAGGCTGTCCATGGACCGTTCCGCTTGGTCCCGGGCTCGTCAGCAGAATTGGTGGGTGCAAGGAAATACAGGATCTCGCCAAGACGCCAAGCACGCCAAGGAATCAGTAGCCTCTTCGCGCCCCACTCCCTCTTGGCGTTCTTGGCGTCTTGGCGAGAGAGCAAAATAGGCTCCGGAAAATCTCCCACACATACCCCTACTGCCCTTGGTTATCCCTCGATATCATGTCCGTGGCTGCATCGCGAGCAAACATCTGCTCACAGATTCCACGGAAGAGCCGATGGCCGTAACGGGCCGATATAGGGTCTTCCTGCCTTTTAGTGAGAGTACCAGCAATGATTCAAAAACCTTTTATCGGGGCGTCCTCGTTTTTCCGCGGCGTCCGACTATTGACCGAACCCGGTCTGAAACGGTTCGTCGCCATTCCGCTGGCGATCAATGTGGCGGTGTTTACCCTCTTGCTCTGGTTTGCGCTCGATCAGTTCGGGGTATTGATGGCGTATCTCCTGCCCCAGCTACCCGAATGGCTCTCCTGGCTCTCCTGGCTGCTGTGGGCGGTTTTCGGAATCGTAGCCCTGGTGCTGATCTTCTTCAGCTTCTCGATCATCGCCAACCTGATTGCGGCCCCCTTCAACGGCTTTCTCGCCGAAGCGGTCGAACGCCATCTGACCGGTCGACCCGCGAATTCGGGAGGTGGCCTGACGGCGGCTTTAAAAGCGGCCCCGGGGGCGGTTATCGATGAGCTCGGCAAGCTGCTGTACTTCGCCAGGTGGGCGGTCCCGATGCTGTTGCTGTTCCTCATCCCGGGCATCAACCTGATTGCACCCTTTGCCTGGATGGCCTTCAGTGCCTGGATGCTGGCGGTCGAATACAGTGACTACCCGCTGGGCAATCACGGACTCAAGGCGCGTGAACAGCGCCAGCGGCTCGGTGCCCATCGCCCGATGGCACTCGGATTCGGCAGCGTGGTGCTGGTGGCGACCATGATCCCCATCGTCAATTTCCTGGTGATGCCGGCCGCGGTGGCCGGCGCCACGGTCCTATGGGTGCAGGAAAGGCAAAGATCCAACATCACTGAGAACACAGAGGTCAGCAAACACGGTTAACCACGGGGTGCACGGGCACCACGGGGTATAAAATAAGTTTTTCGGGTTATTCCCCCCCCCGTGCGCCCCGTGTTCCCCGTGGTTAGCCGTTCTTCGCTGATTCGGGGCTGCGAAGCGGCAGGCGGTTCGCAATAACAGGAAGGTCTCTGTGGTCTCAGTGGTTATCAAGGGTGCGCAGAAATCCGGCGATGCGCCGCACGCCCTCTTCCAGCCGCTCCATCGAGGTGGTGTAGGCGAAGCGGAGATGCTGTTCGGGCCGGTAGTTGCCGAAATCCAGGCCCGGCGTCACTGCCACACCCGCCTTCTCCAGAAGATCCGAGGCCAGCTGCTTTGAGTCGCCGAAACGGCTGCAATCGGCGTAAAGGTAGAAGGCGCCGCGGGGCTCGATAGGGATCTCGAAACCCAGCTGCCGCAATGCGGGGAGCAGGAAGTCGCGACGACGCTCGAATTCTGCCCGACGACTTTCCAGTATCTCCCGGGTTTCCGGTTCAAAAGCCGCCAGGGCCGCATGCTGGGAAAGGGTCGGGGCGGCAATGAAGAGGTTCTGCATCAGCTTTTCGACCTCACGCTGATACTCCTCGGGGGCAACCAGCCACCCCAGGCGCCAGCCGGTCATGCAAAAATATTTCGAAAAGCTGTTCACCACGAAGGCGCCATCGTCCACTGCCAGAACGGTCTCCGCCTCGATGCCATAGGTAAGGCCGTGATAGATCTCGTCCACAATCCATCGGCCGCTCCGCACCCGCACCGACTCGGCAAGTGCCGCCAGTTCGGAGCGTTCGAGCAGCGTACCGGTCGGGTTTGATGGCGAGGCCACCAGCGCCGCAACGGTGCGTTCATTCCAGTGGGCGCCGAGCCGTTCTGCATCGAGCTGATAGCGTGTGGTGGCATCCACCGGCACCCCCCGGGCCCGGCCTTCCACGAACCGCGCAAAGTGCCGGTTGCAGGGATAGCCGGGATCGGCGAGCAGCAACTCATCATCGCGGTCGAGCAGCACCCCCAGCGCCAGCAGCAGGGCACCGGAGGCCCCGGGAGTGATCACGACCCGTCCGGGGTCGATCTCCACCCTGTAGCGGTCCCAATAATGGCCGGCGATCGCCTCCCGCAGCGCGGGCAGGCCAAGCGCCGGAGTGTAGTAGGTTTGACCGGCGGTGAGGGCCTGCCGGGCTCGTTCGATGATCGGTTCCGGCGTGCCGAAGTCGGGCTCGCCGATCTCCATATGCACGACATCGCGCCCTGCGGCCTCCAGTTCCCGTGCCCGCCCGAGCAGTTCCATCACATGAAACGGCTCGATATCCGCCATGCGACGGGCGATATGCGTGGGCCTCTCAGGACTCATGGAGCCTGCGAACCAGGGCAAGATCCAGGAAGGTGGCTTCGCCTACCTCCCCAGCCATCACCTTAAAGGGCGAATCGGGCTCGCCCCAATGATTCAGCACCACGACAGCTGCATCGAAGGTCTCATCACGGGTGTAGCCGTTGACCGCCACAATCGTCTTCAACCCGGCCGAGGACGAGGAAAGGACGCCGTTATGGGAGTCTTCGAAAGCGATGCACTGCTCGGGAGCAAGACCGAGTCTCTCCATGGCATGGAGATAGATGTCCGGCGCCGGTTTCTTCTTCGGCACCACATCACCCGCGGCAATGACGTCGAACCACTCCGTCGCACCCGATTCCAGGGCGTTTTCCAGCAGCGCAGTGACGTTTTCCGGCGTGGTGGTGGTGGCCACCGCCAGCTTCAGGCCTGCGGCTCGGGCTTCGCGGATCAGACGCTGTACACCGGACCGTAATGGTATGCGTCCTTCGGAAAGCATCCGCGTGAAGTGAGACGTTTTCGCCTTGTGCAAACCGGCGATAAAGACCTTCGGGTCCCCTGGGGCTTCGAACGAGGTATTGTACTGTTCCAGATAAAGAGCAATCCGCTCCTTCCCGCCAGTGACCGCCAGGAGCTTACCGTAGAGCTCCTCGGACCAGTGCCAGTTCAGGCCGGCATCAGCGAACGCGCGGTTGAAGGCCACCCGGTGGCCGTCGCGTTCCGTATCGGCCAGTGTTCCATCCATGTCAAATAGAAGTGCGCCAAGTTTTGCCATTGCAGTTTCGTATACCCGAAGATTTCATGAATTCGTGCCGATAACGCAGGATATTGTTCCACAAGGAAATTTTCGAAGGAGCGGTTTATCGGTGATTATGGCCGACTGAGAGAATATTTCTTGTGGAATCAAGAGACAAGCGGGATCGGTGCGAATTCATGAAATCTTCGAGTTAACATCACTGCATTGAAAACGGCACAGATTACGAAGCTCCGCAAAACACCACCTTGTGGCAATACTACGCATTCGACAGTAATATTGCGCAGATTCGACAGTTCTGGTATAGATGCCGGCTGATTTTCTACGGCCTTGATTGGCTGGGGCATACAGGTAGGAGATAAACGGATATGCCAGCAAAGAAAACGGCGGCCGAGGTGGCCACCGAAACCACTGAAAAGACGAGCGTTTCTTCAAATAACGCCGCCAATAAACCGGCTGTGAAGAAAGCTGCCAGTGTGCAAAATACGGCTCCTCAGAAAAGCGCCGCCGAGGGTTTCGGCAAATTCACGCCGTATGAACCCAAAAAAGGTGAAGAGTATATGAGCGAAAAGATGCGCGAGCATTTTCGTCATATCCTCACCGGATGGCGCAAGGAACTCATGGAAGAAGTGGACCGCACGGTGCACCACATGAAGGATGAGGCAGCCAATTTTCCTGATCCGAACGATCGTGCCACGCAGGAATCTGAATTTACGATGGAATTGCGCACCCGCGACCGGGAACGCAAGTTGATCAAGAAGATCACCGAGTCGCTGGATGCATTGGACGAAGGCGAATACGGCTACTGCGAATCATGCGGCATCGAAATCGGGATTCGTCGACTGGAGGCCCGCCCCACTGCGACCTTGTGCATCGACTGCAAGACCCTGGACGAAATCCGGGAAAAGCAGCGCGGCTGAGGTGTCCGAGCTGGTACCGAAAAAGGGGGCCGGGTGCCCCTTTTTTCATTTAAAAGGGAAATTCACCGCAGAGACGCAGAGTGCGCGGAGGTTCGCGGAGGGAAATTGCTGGCATAAGGCCCGTCAGGTTGCCCCGAGGGGGCTGATATGTTGGTGCCGTATTCTTCTTGCGCGCTTTGCGGAATATTCAAATACCCAGCAAGCAATATGGATTACATAGGCCGTTTTGCCCCCTCGCCTACCGGACCACTGCACTTCGGATCGCTGGTGGCCGCCGTCGGCAGTTTCCTGCAGGCACGCAGTCAAGACGGACTGTGGCTGGTACGCATGGAGGACGTCGACCGGCCGCGGGAAGTCCCCAGCGCTGCGGATGCCATTCTGCGCTGGCTCGAGGCCTTCGGGTTGCACTGGGACGGCAAAGTGGTCTACCAGAGCCGACGTGACGAGGCTTACAGTGCTGCTTTGAGAGAGCTGGAACGGCTGGGAATCGCCTACGGGTGTGTCTGTTCCCGCAAGGAGGTGGCCGATGCCATCACCGCCATCGGAGGCACGCCCGGCGTCTATCCCGGCAACTGTCGAACCGCCACGCCGGTCGGTCGGCAAGCCCGAACGGTACGGGTCAATGTGGCCGGACAGCAGATAACCTTTGAAGACCAGGTCCAGGGAACGCTTGCACAGGAGCTCGAATGCGATGTGGGAGACTTCGTCATTCGCCGGGCGGACGGGCTGTTTGCCTACCAGCTCGCCGTCGTCGTGGATGATGCCGAACAGGGGATCACCGAAGTGGTGCGCGGCAGTGATCTGATCGATTCCACACCGCGCCAGATCTATCTGCAGCGGTTACTCGGGGTGCCGACACCCTCCTACCTGCACCTGCCCGTGGTGGTCGATGCCTCAGGACAGAAACTCAGCAAGCAGACCCATGCTCCCCCCATTGATCCCCTCACGCCGCTGGCCGCCTTGGTTCGGGCATTGGCCCTTCTGGGCCAGCATCCGCCCACTGAATTACTACGCGTCAATCTGGACGAGTTTTGGCGCTGGGCCATTGAACATTGGGAAGCGACGCACATTCCTGCCGTAAAAAAGCTGACCTGCCCCTGAGCAGGAGTCGTTTGCAGTAGAATCATCAGGATGTTACGTTTTGTAACGTCCATTGGTATGCTGCTTCGATGGCAAAGCATTCTGAAACCGGCGGTTCCATCGACCGTGTCATTCTGCTGTTTCTGTTTGCGATTCTGCTGCTCGTCTCGCCGCTGAAAGCGATCTGGGCTGCGGACGATTCGCCGTGGTATCTCCCCTACCTGCTCTGGGGCGCTCTCATCTTCCTGGCCGCCCGGCTGCAACGTCGCTTCCTGAACGATGAAGTTTGAGCTCTGGCAGCTGTTTTTGGCGGGGGTGGCCTATCTGGGGCTCCTCTTTGTCGTCGCCTATGCCGCCGATCGCGGCTGGCTACCGGCCCGCCTGGCACGGCATCCCGCGACCTACGTCCTTTCGCTCGGCGTCTACGCCACCTCCTGGACTTATTACGGCAGCGTCGGATTCGCCCAGGAGCAGGGCTACAACTTCCTGACCATATACCTCGGGGTAACGCTGGCCTTTCTGCTGACCCCCGTCCTGTTGCAGCCGATCCTGCGGCTTACCCGCGATTACCAGCTGGCCTCACTGGCCGATGTCTTCGCCTTTCGCTATCAGAGCCAGCTGGCAGGAGTGCTGGTGACCCTGTTCATGCTGGCGGGTGTTCTCCCCTATATTGCCCTGCAGATACGGGCCGTCACCGAGTCGCTTCAGGTGCTGACCCACGAGTCGGCCCCCCATCTCATCGCGCTGGCTTTTTGCATCACGATCACGCTGTTCGCCATCCTCTTCGGCGCGCGGCATATCTCGGCCCGGGAGAAACACGAAGGGCTGGTGGTGGCCATCGCCTTTGAATCCCTGGTGAAACTGACGGCGCTGATCATCGTCGGCCTGTTTGCGGTATACGGCGTCTTCGGCGGACTGGGAGGAATGGAAGAGTGGCTCCAGCGGCACCCCGAGGCCCTGGAGAACCTTTATCGACCGGTACGGGAAGGACCGTGGGCCACCCTGCTGCTACTCTCCTTCGCTGCGGCCTTTCTGCTGCCCCGCCAGTTCCACATGACCTTCACCGAGAACCTGGAGGGTCAATCGCTGTCGGTGGCGAGTTGGGGATTCCCTCTGTTTCTGCTGGTCCTCAACCTCGCCATTCCTCCCATCCTCTGGGCGGGTATGCACCTCTCTCCGGAAATGGCCGCCGATTTCTATGTGCTCGGCATCACCCTGGAGAGCGGCTCGACACTCCTGCCGGTCCTGACCTTCATCGGTGGGGTATCGGCGGCTTCGGCGATGATGATCGTTACCACCCTGGCGCTGGCGGCCATGTGCATGAATCATCTGGTGCTGCCGGCCAGTTTCCCACCGCAGCTCAAACCTGAGACGGACCTGTACCGCTGGCTGCTGTGGGGTCGTAGACTGCTGATCGCCATCATCATCCTGGCGGGATACGGCTTTTTCCTGCTTCTGGAGCGCAACCAGGGGCTCGCCCGACTGGGGCTTATCTCCTTCGTGGCAGTAGCCCAGTTCCTGCCCGGTATCGTCGGGCTGCTCTATTGGCGTCGAGCCACCCACACCGGCTTTATCCTCGGCCTACTTGGCGGGGCCGGGGTCTGGACGGTCACGCTCCTGCTGCCACTGTTCGAGGAGTCCGGACTGATCCGCAACGCAATCGATCCACTCCAGGTACTGGGCTCCGATACCGGCGATCCCTGGAGCCCGGCCACATTCTGGTCGCTGACGGTAAACGCACTACTTTTCGTAACCGGTTCATTGCTGTGGCGACCGCGGGACTCGGAACTGGAGGCCGCGCAGGCTTGCTGCAGGGAGGGCGTGGGGCCGCCCCGGGGCACGCTGGTGGCGGGCTCGCTGGAGCAGATCCGCGAACAGCTGGCGTTGATTACCGGCCAGGAGATGGCTGAGCATGAGGTGGAGCGTGCCCTCAAGGATCTGGGCGTGGCTTCGGAGCCCACCTCTCGGACCGAGTTACGGCGGGTGCGCGAGCGCATCGAGCGAAACCTATCGGGATTGGTGGGGCCGGTACTGGCGCGCATGATCGTGGATCAACGCCTGCAGATCGAATCTGGCGCCCGTACCGCCCTTTCAGCGAGCGTGCGCTACATGGAGCAGCGGCTGGAAGACTCCCGAACCCGCCTCAAGGGGCTGGCGGCCGAGCTCGACGATTTGCGCCGCTACCATCGCCAGGTGCTACACGACTTGCCCCTGGGGGTCTGCTCGCTGGGACCGGACCGGGAGGTGGTGAGCTGGAACGTGGCGATGCAGGCCATCTCCGGCGTCCCTTACCGCCATGCCGTCGGACTTCCCCTAAAGGCACTGGCCGAACCGTGGTCGGGGCTGCTGTGCGGTTTCCTGCACGCCCAGGACAATCACCTGCACAAAATCAAAATGCGGGACGGCAGGGAAACGCGGGTTTTCAACCTTCACAAGGCCGCCATCGAGGGACCGGGCACCGGATACAGCGAGATCCAGCCCGGCGGCACCGTCATTCTGGTGGAAGACCTGACCGACCTCTACCGGCTCGAATCGGAGTTGGCCCACAGTGAACGACTCGCCTCCGTAGGCCGACTGGCGGCCGGCGTGGCGCATGAGGTGGGAAACCCGGTCACCGGGATCGCCTGTCTGGCGCAAAACCTGCTCAGCGAGCGCGATGAGGAACTGACCGAAGAGGGGCTGGAACAGATCCTCATGCAGACCCGCCGCATCTCGGCCATCGTGCAGTCACTGGTCAGCTTCAGCCACAGCGGTACGCTGGCCGATCACACACCCGTTTCGGTCAGTCTGGCCCAGACCATCGACGAGTCGGTCCGACTGGTGCGACTCAGCCATTCGGGCAAGCAGCTGCAGTTCGACGTGGACTGTTCACCATCACTCTCGGCCATCGGTGATCACCAGCGCCTGGTCCAGGTCTTCGTAAACCTGCTCAGTAATGCCTGCGACGCTTCCGCACCCGGAGAGCGCATCCAGGTCTCGGCCTTCGAACAGGCCGATTACGTTATGATCGAGATCGTTGATCACGGCAGCGGTATCGATCCGGACGAGCTCGATCAGGTCTTTGAACCATTTTTCACCACCAAGGAGCCCGGCGAAGGCACAGGCCTCGGACTGCCAATGGTGTACAACATCGTCCAGGAACACTCGGGAAGCGTCACTATCGACAGCATTCCGGATGGCGGGATTCGGGTACAAGTGCAACTCCCCGCCACCGGTGAGCGCTCCCTGAATTCCGCTCAAATGCAGGAAACCGTATGAAACAGATATTGATTGTCGAAGATGAGGCGATCATCCGCACCGCTTTGCGCCGGCTGCTGGAGCGACACGGCTACGGCGTATCCGAAGCCGGTTCCGTCGGTGAAGCCGTGGCTAACTTCACACCGGGCGATTTCCAGCTGATCATCGCCGATCTACGCCTTCCCGGTGCCCCGGGAACCGACATTATCGGCGAGGTACCGGTGCTCATCATGACCAGCTACGCCAGCGTTCGCTCAGCCGTTGATTCGATGAAAATGGGGGCGGTGGACTACATTGCCAAACCGTTCGATCACGACGATATGGTGATGACCGTCGAACGCATTCTCAAGCAGGGCGAGTTGGCCCGCCACAATGAGGTATTGAAGTCGGAGCTCTCCCGCGCCTATCCCATCGAGGGGATCATCGGCACCTGTTCCGCCATGCAGGAGGTCTTTGCCCGCATTCAAAAGGTGGCCCCCGCCGATACCACCGTGCTGATCCTGGGAGAATCGGGTACCGGTAAGGAGCTGGTCGCCCGGGCGGTCCACGAACACAGCGCTCGGCGCAAGGCCCCGATCATCACCGTCAACTGCGCTGCCATCCCCGAAGGGTTGATCGAATCAGAGCTGTTCGGTCACGAAAAAGGCGCATTCACCGGCGCTGTGGAGAGCCACCGTGGTCTGGTCGAGGCCGCCGATGGCGGGACCCTCTTCCTCGATGAAATCGGCGAGCTGCCCCTTGAGGCCCAGGCTCGTCTGCTACGGGTGCTTCAGGAGGGCGAGATCCGCCGGGTCGGCTCCACCCAGTCCCGCAAGGCCGATATCCGTCTGGTTGCCGCCACCCACCGTAATCTTCAAAAACGGGTCAATGACGGGCGCTTTCGCAACGACCTTTACTTCCGGTTACATGTGATGGAAATCGCCCTGCCACCACTGCGGAACCGGGGTGATGATATTGAAGAGCTGGCGCGGGTCCTGCTGAACAAGACCTGTCGCCGTCTGAACCGGCCCCCGATGCAGATCTCCGCCGACGCCGTGGAGCGCATCCGGCGCTACCCGTGGCCGGGCAACGTTCGTGAGCTGGAAAATGTGCTGGAACGGGCGGTTATATTAAGTGAGGGCGACACTGTCTCCGTCGACCTGCTGCCGCTGGAAGGTGGTGCAACGAGTGCGCCGACCGATGCCGCACCAGCCGATAATCTCTCCCTCGACGAATACTTCGTCCGCTTCGTGCGTGAACACGAGATGCAGATGACCGAAACCGAATTGGCCAGGCAGCTGGGCGTCAGCCGCAAAACCCTCTGGGAGCGCCGCCAGAAACTGGGGATTCCGCGCAACCGCAGCCCCGTTTTCTAAACCACCGCGGGCAACCTGTCCCTCTGCAGGGAGTGTAAGGGCTGTCGGATCGTTTGCAGCACAACTGCATGGCTGGCAGGGCAACCGCATACTTCGAAGCGAGCGGTGTAAGTCCTTGATAGCCGGTCGTCGGCAGCACGCCGCCACGGACGGCGGTGTTAGACAATGCAGGAGCACACTTGTCGAGGGATGCTGCCCTCGAGCGTACATGGATGAAAGATGATTGCTCCTGCATAATGTTCACTTCCTACATCCCCGTAGGTCGTATTCACAGCATACCTGCTATCAGGACTTAGTTCGTTCGCCGGTATCAAAAATGGGAGTATGCGTTTACCCTGGCATGGCTGGGTGTATCCATGAACCGGACTTCGGTATCTTATCGTCATGAATCCAAAAGAGCCTTTCCTCGTCAAATATCAGGGATACTTCCGCAATCTCCTGAAATGGCAAGACCTGGATCGCTTCTGGGAACGTCTGCGCGCCAGCGAAACCGACTGGTTTGTCTACGCCATTGGCGAAGCGCCACCCGACCGGCCAGCCACCAAGAACGAGTTCGCGGTCTTTATTGCGGAAATCGACTCCCTGCTGCGTCGAGAGCACAAGGAGGATTATTGCGGGATCGTTTATATTGATGATCCTGAAGCCCCTTCGATGGCGAAGATCTATGACCCCAACAACCTGGGCAGTGTATGCGGCCCGGGCTTCGGGCCACCTCCGCTTCCCGGCTGGGTGTTATCCACACTACCGCCAACGGACTTGCCGGCTGCCTTTCCGCCTCCCGAAAATCGCCGTCGCTGGTGGCGAAGACTGTTCGGCGGCTAGGAGCCTGCCCGAGAATAGACTGGCCTACTCGGCTCGGGCATCCTGCTTCGCTCTACCGAGTGCTTCCCTGCACTCGTCGGCTCGGGCATCCTGCTTCGCTCTACCGAGTGCTTCCCTGCACTCGTCCGCTCGGGCATCCTGCTTCGCTCTACCGAGTGCTTCCCTGCAATCGTCGGCTCGGGCATCCTCGAGAATAGGTTCCAGATATTCTCTACTGCCCTCGTGACGGTCGCTATTCTCGGACAGGCTGCTCGTCTAGTGGTCGTTCAAGCGGCGCCAAATCCGTGATCGAGGAGCTCCTCAAAGCCCCGAGACGGGGATCCGTAGCCCCTGAGTCTATCACTGGCAAACCCATCCTGTTACCATTCGTAACACCCCCTGTTACTACGCGTAACAAAGAAACACCTGCACTCCCCCTAACGTCTGTCAAGTCATTGATCCGCATGAGCCTGGATTATGGCACGCGCATTGCAACGTATATGGCAATCAAATTGCGATCCGTACTTGATGACCCAAGCTCCCCTCACACCCGTGATCAACTTCTTGAAGCGCCACGCGCCATTCGACCAGATGACGTCGGCGCATCTGGAGTACATGGCCAAACGCCTGAAACTCGTCTTCTATCGACGCGGCGAAACGATCCTTCGCCCGGAAGATGGGCCGGCCAGCCGGTTTTTTGTCATCAAACAGGGACGGGTTCGGGGTGAAGTCGAAGGTGACGAAACCCACGAAGGTGCCTGGGAACTGGTCTCCGGAGAGTGCTTCCCCATCGGGGCCCTGCTGTCCCGACGGGCGACCCACGTCACCACCACGGCCATCGAGGATACTTTCTGCTACGAATTGACCCGTGATGAGTTCGACCGTCTTTTGGTCAAAAGCCCGATTTTCCAGGACTTCTGTACGCGTCGCCTGGCCAGTCTGCTCGACAGCGCACTACGTACGGTCCAGGCAAACTCGGCGGCACGGATGTCGGAAGACACCTCTTTAAGCACCGCTCTGCAGGGATTAATCCGCCGCCAGCCGGTAGCGTGCGGCCCCGATGCGCCTCTCCATGAGGCGTTGCAGCGCATGCAAGAGGAGCGGGTCGGCAGCATTATCATCATCGACTCCAACCGTGTGCCGCTCGGCGTGTTCACACTTCATGACGTTCTGTCCCGGGTAACACTACCGGAAACCGACCTCAGCCTCCCGGTCGGTGAGGTTATGACGCCGGATCCCATTGCCCTCCCCCCCACGGCACGCGCCTATGAAGCGGCACTGATGATGGCACAGGCCGGCTTCGGACATCTCTGTGTCGTCGAAAATCGCCAGCTTATCGGCGTTCTCTCTGAACGGGATCTGTTCTCACTGCAGCGTGTGGGACTGGTCAGTCTCAGCCGCTCAATCGCCGATGCCCGCGACGTGGCCACACTGGCGCGCCTGGGTCAGGATGTCCACCGACTGGTGGATCAGATGCTGGCACAAGGGGCCTCGGTCGATCAGTTGACCCAGATCATCACTGCGCTGAATGACAGTCTTACCCGCCGCGTCATCAAATTGGTCGAGCATGATGCGGGCTTGCCCACGGTAGGCTTTACCTGGCTCTCGTTCGGCAGCGAGGGCCGCCACGAACAGACGCTGAAGACGGACCAGGACAACGGTATCCTTTTTTCACTCCCCGAAGGACGTACAGCCGATTCGGTCCGTGAGGAGCTCCTGCCACTTGCCGAGCAAATCAACAACGCCCTGGCGGAGTGCGGGTTCCCGCTCTGCCCCGGCAATATCATGGCCAGTAACCCGGAGTGCTGCCTGAGCCTAGACGAATGGAAAGGCCGATTCGGCCGCTGGATCGATCAGGGGACCCCGGAACACCTGTTGAACGCGAGCATTTTTTTCGACTTCCGTCCCCTCCGGGGCGATCCGGAAGCGACCCGCGAACTGCGCCAGTGGGTGCTGGACCGGGTGGAGAAGAACAGCCGTTTTCGTCGTCAGATGGCGGCCAATGCGCTACGCAATCGCCCGCCCCTGGGTCTGTTCCGCGACTTCGTGGTTACCAGTGGCGGCGAGCATCCGCATACCGTCAACCTGAAGGTGCAAGGCATTACTCCGTTCGTGGACGCAGCGCGGATCTACGCGCTTGCCCATCATGTGGAGGCCACCAGCACCGGCGGACGGCTCGAAGGCGGCGTGCGGGAAGGGGTTTTCAAGCGCACGGATGTGGATGCCTGGATGGAGGCCTATCACTTCATTCAGCTGCTGCGCATGCGCAGCCACCGGCAACAGGCCGAAGAGGGAGAGCCACTCTCCAACCACATCGACCCCGACACACTCAACGAACTGGATCGGCGCATCCTCAAAGAGGCATTCCGTCAGGCGCGCAAGCTGCAGTCCAAGTTGGCGCTGGAATACCAGTTGTAAGTAGCGAGTGGCGAGGAACTACCCAGTGGCGAGTGGCTAGTAGCGAGTGGCGAGGAACTGCCCAGTGGCGAGTGGCGAGTGGCGAGGAACTGCCTGGTGGCAAGTGGCAAGTGGCGAGGGACAAGAGACAGAGACAAGAGACAAGAGACAAGAGACAAGAGACGAGCAACTGCCTAGCAACTAGCAACTAGGAACTAGCCACTAGCCACTAGCCACTAGCCACTAGCCACTAGCCACTAGCCACTAGCCACTGTTCTACACGACTCCGCCGGGAATAACGGAGCCGAAAACAAGGCCAGGGATGACAGCAGCACAATACTTCAAGCGAAGAGTACGGAGGAAAGAAAATGTCGACAAACGGCAACAGCAAGGCTGCCGAGTACTGGAAGGCAAACGTTCGCCTTCTTATCGGCTGTCTGGTCGTGTGGTTCATCGTCGCCTATCCGCTCGCCATCTGGCTGGCCGGGCCGCTGAACAGCATTTCCCTGGGCGGCTATCCGCTCGGATTCTGGTTCGCGCAGCAGGGCTCGATCTACACCTTCGTTGGTTTGATCTTTTTCTACGCCTGGCGGATGAACAAGCTCGATCGCAAATTCGACGTCCACGAAAACTAATCATATCCCGGGGGAAGAAAGTTCATGGATCTTCAAACCATTACCTACCTCGTCGTAGGTGCCACGTTTACGCTCTATATCGGCATCGCGATATGGGCACGTGCCACTACCACCGGCGAATTTTACGTGGCAGGCAAGGGCATCCACCCGGTTGCCAACGGCATGGCAACCGGCGCCGACTGGATGTCCGCCGCCTCCTTCATCTCCATGGCCGGCCTTATCGCCTTCAATGGCTATGACGCCTCGGCATACCTGATGGGCTGGACCGGTGGCTACGTGCTACTTGCCATGCTGCTCGCGCCCTACCTGCGCAAGTTCGGCAAGTTCACCGTCCCCGAATTCATCGGTGACCGCTACTATTCACAGACCGCGCGTATCGTCGCTGTCATCTGCCTCATCGTGGCCTCGATCACCTATGTTATCGGACAGATGAAGGGTATCGGTGTGGCGTTCTCCCGCTTTCTGGAAGTGGATTTCTCCACGGGGCTGTTCACCGGTATGGCGATCGTCTTCTTCTACGCCGTACTCGGCGGCATGAAGGGCATCACCTACACCCAGATCGCCCAGTACTGCGTAATGATCTTCGCCTACACCGTACCGGCCATCTTCATCTCCCTGAAGCTAACCGATACTGTCCTGCCCCAGTTCGGCCTGGGTGCCGCCATGGCGGATGGCAGTGGACAGCCCATTCTGGATCGGTTGAATCAGGTGGTGACGGATCTCGGCTTCGCCTCCTATACGGATCACAAGGGCTCAGCGCTCAACATGACACTGCTGACGCTGTCGCTGATGATCGGTACCGCGGGTCTGCCGCACGTCATCGTGCGCTTCTTCACCGTACCCACCGTACGGGACGCCCGCGCATCCGCCGGCTGGGCACTGGTCTTCATCGCCATACTCTACACCACCGCACCGGCTGTTGGCGCCATGGCTCGTCTGAACCTGATGGACACCATCATGCAGCCGACCGCAGCCACCTCCGGTCCCGAGCAGTTCACTCCGCTCACCTATAGCGAGCGCCCGCAGTGGTTCAAAAACTGGGAGAAGACCGGACTTCTGACGTTCGAGGACAAGAACGGCGACGGCCAGATCCAGTACTACAACGACGGCAATGAGGAGTTTGCCCAGAAGGCAGAGCAGTGGGGCTGGGAAGGCAACGAGATGGTCACGGTCGACCGGGACATCATGGTGCTGGCCAACCCTGAAATCGCCAACCTGCCCAACTGGGTAATTGCACTGGTGGCCGCCGGTGGTCTCGCCGCCGCACTCTCCACCGCCGCAGGTCTGTTGCTGGCCATCTCGTCGGCCATCTCCCACGACCTCCTCAAGGGCGTCTTTATGCCCCGGATATCGGAAAAGGCGGAGTTGACCGCCGGCCGTATTTCTATGGGGGGTGCCATCCTGGTGGCAGGCTATCTCGGTCTCAATCCTCCGGGCTTTGCGGCCCAGGTGGTGGCACTGGCCTTCGGACTGGCCGCAGCGTCAATCTTCCCGGCGCTGATGCTGGGTATCTTCAACAAGAGCATCAACCGCCAAGGCGCCGTCGCCGGCATGCTGGTAGGCCTGGGCACCACCCTCGTTTACATCTTCGTATACAAGGGCTGGTTCTTTATCCCGGGTACCGCCAATCTGGCCGATACTGCCGACAACTGGGTGTTCGGCATCTCTCCGGGATCGTTCGGCGCCGTCGGTGCACTGTTCAACTTCGTCACCGCCATCGTGGTGTCGAAGGTGACTGCACCGCCACCTGTTCACATCCAGGAGCTGGTGGAAGACATCCGCGTACCGCGCGTGTCCGGCTGATAAGCCACTCGCCAGCTGGAGTCCCGCCTTCGGGCGGGGCTCCATTTTTTCAATCGGGTGAATACAGATAAAACCACAGAGGGCATCGCGCAGGCATTTTCAGGTGTATGCTCGGTGTCCTCTGGGGTTTCATTTATGTTTGCGATTGCGAGTCGCCACGAGAGTCCACGTTGAACGTCGAGCTGATTGAAATCCGGGATTTCCTCGCTGGCCATCCCCCTTTTGACCATCTGCCCGAGGAGGCCCTTGAGCGGCTGCCGCGGGACCTGTCGGTCCGTTACCTTCGACGCGGCACTCCCCTTCCTCCTCCTGATGCCGATGGCGATTATCTCTATATCATCCGCAAAGGGGCGGTGGAACTGCGTGACCAGAGTGATGAGCTCATCGACAAAATCGGCGAAGGCGAGATCTACTCCTCCGTTTGCAGAGAGGGTGAAACGGGCCAATTTACAGCCCTGACGGTCGAGGACAGCCTGTTTTATCTGCTGCCTTGCGAACGGCTCGAGACAATCAGGGAAGAGCATCCGCAATTCGCAGAACACTTCAACCAGTCGGTTCGTGGCCGGCTTCGGCGCGCGCTGGAATCGTTACAGGCGGTTCGCAGCTCCCACACGGGACTGCTCAGCGTCCCCATCGGCAGCCTTATTGTCCGTGAACCGGTGATGGCCCGGCCCGAAACCCGCATCGGGGAGGCTGCACGACTGATGACCGAAGCCCGTGTCTCTTCCCTGTTGATCATGGATGAGGGGCAGCTGGTCGGCATCGTGACTGACCGCGATCTCCGCTCACGCTGTCTGGCCGAGGACCGTGATCCGGGGCAGCCGGTAAGCGGGATCATGACCCGCCGGCTGCACAAGGTGGAACCGGAGACCCGCGGATTCGAGGCCCTGATCACCATGACGCGGCTGTCGGTCCACCATCTGCCGGTCATCGATCACGGGCGCGTCATCGGTGTCGTCTCCAGCAACGACCTTGTCCGCTATCAGAGTGCCAATGCGGTCTACCTGGTAGGCGACGTCCGCCGCTGCACTTCGGTCGAGACGCTGACCCGGACCTGTGCCGATCTTCCGGAACTGCAGGTGCAGATGATCGCGTCGGGAGCAACCGGTTATCATGTCGGTCAGACCATCTCATCCATCACGGAAGCCATAACCCGGCGCCTTATCGAGCTGTGCCAGGAGCAGCTGGGGCCGCCCCCGGTGCCTTTCGCCTGGCTTGCTGTGGGCTCGCTGGCACGCCGCGAACAGACCGTGCACTCGGATCAGGACCATGCGCTGTTACTCGCTGACGATTTCGACCCGGCCAGGCACGATGGCTACTTCGAATCCCTGGCGAGATTCGTGGCTGATGGCCTCGATGCCTGCGGCTTCACTTACTGTCCGGGTGAGGTAATGGCCACGAACCCGGAGTGGCGTCAGCCCTATCGCATCTGGCGGCGCTATTTCGACCGATGGATAACTCAGCCGGAGAAAAAGGCGCTGATGCTTGCCTCCAATTTCTTCGATATGCGGATTATCTACGGCGAGCCCGCTCTCCATGAGCAACTCCATGCCGAAGTCCTGCAACAAACACACAACAACAGGATTTTTCTCGCCCACCTGGCAGCTAATGCCTTGAAAAACCGGCCACCGTTGGGATTCTTCCGTCATTTCGTGCTGATTGGTGAGGGCGACCATGCACAGCGCCTGGATCTTAAAAGGCGTGCGATTATACCGGCCGTGGATTTGGCCCGGGTCTATGCGCTCTCCGCAGGATTGCCGGAAGTGAACACCCGCGAACGCCTCAAGATCGCCGCGGAGGTATCGGCTCTCAGTCGTGAGAGCGCTGAAAATCTGGAAGATGCATTCGAATTCATCGTCACCCTGCGTGCGCGGCACCAGGCCGAACAGATCAAACGGGGCGAGGAACCGGACAACTATGTGGCCCCCTCGGAGCTCTCCTCTCTGGAGCGGGGCTATTTGAAGGATGCGTTTTCGGTAATCAGCGGCCTGCAAAACGCACTCGGACAGCAACACCAGGCGGGACGGTTCTTTTGAGCCATGTTCGGCAACCTGCTCAGTCTTGAGTTTCGCCGCGAGCGCCTGCTGAAAAAGGCACCGCCGGGGCCTCTTCGCGACTTTCTGTCGGTGCCGTTTCCGTCGCCGAACAGCGACTGCCGAGAGGTTCCCTTTTTGGCTCTGGACCTGGAGACAACCGGCCTTGAGGCAAACCATGGCGAAATCGTCAGCATCGGCTATGTCGAAATGATCGGTTTTCGCATCGACTTGGGAAGCGCCACTCACCGGCTTGTCATCACCGAGGGCGCGATTCCCGAGCAAAGTGCCGTGATTCATCAGATTACTGATGACGCAGCCGCCGGGGGGAGATCCCTTGAAAAGGTAGTCAGTGAACTGCTGAAGGTGCTGGCGGGCAAGGTGCTGATTGCCCACCACGCGCCGGTGGAATTTTCGTTTCTCGGCGCAGCCTGCGAAACTATATGGGGTGGCCGATTCCTGGTACCCATGGTCGACACGGAATGGATCGAACGCAGAACGCTGGAGCGGCGGCAACAGACGTATGCTGCCAGGGAACTGCGCCTCTCAAGACTCAGGGATCGCTATGGCCTGCCCCGCTACCGGGCACACGATGCATTGGTCGATGCGTTGGCGGCGGCAGAACTGTTCGCGGCCCAGGTTGCGGAGCGCGATACCGGCGGCCGGCTGCCGCTCAAGGAGTTTCTGACCAGACTCTAGCGATTTTTTGTAACAGCCAGTGAGAGTGCCTGACGGACTATGATGTGGGTAAGACGACTCATAGGACCGGGAGAGGCATACTCGTTCACCTCGAAGAAAAGCTAAGAACAAAATAGCAGGGAAGGCGAAGGAACCCTTACTTAAGAAGAAACAAACAGTAAATGACCGAGGAGTGACCTATGTCCGATAGTAAAACGTATCCGGTGCCTGCGGATGTCGCGGCCAAGGCCCACATCGACGCGGCCAAATATGAAGAAATGTACAAACGCTCGGTCGAGGACCCGAAGGGGTTCTGGGGGGAGCAGGCGGAAAAATTTCTCACCTGGTTCAAGAAGTGGAACACGGTGCTGGATTACAGCTATGACGTTGATAACGTCTACACCAAGTGGTTCGACGGCGGAAAGCTGAATGTCGCCTATAACTGTCTGGACCGTCACCTGGAATCCCGGGGGGATCAGGCCGCCATCATCTGGGAAGGCGATGATCCAGCAGTCGACAAGACCCTGACCTATCGCGAACTACACGAACAGGTCAGCCGTTTAGGCAATGCGCTCAAGGGGCGCGGAGTCAAAAAGGGCGACCGCGTCTGCATCTATATGCCGATGATTCCGGAAGCGGCCGTTGCCATGCTGGCCTGCGCCCGAATCGGCGCAGTACATTCGGTGGTTTTCGGCGGTTTTTCGCCGGAATCCCTGAAAGACCGGATCCTCGATTCCGACTGTCGGGTGGTAGTCACCGCAGATGAGGGCTTGCGCGGGGGGAAAAGCGTATCGCTCAAAGCCAATGCCGATAAGGCACTACAGAGCTGCCCCAATGTCCACACAATGTTTGTCGTCCGGCATACCGGCGGCGACATTGCCTGGCAGGACGACAAGGACGTCTGGTATCACGAGGCGACCGAAAAGGTCTCCGCCGACTGTCCGGCGGAAGAGATGGATGCCGAGGATCCGCTCTTTATCCTTTACACCTCCGGCTCCACCGGCAAACCCAAGGGGGTACTGCACACCACCGGCGGCTATCTGCTCTTCTCGGCCATCACTCACATGTATACCTTCGACTACCAGGATGGCGAGGTCTACTGGTGTACCGCCGACGTAGGCTGGGTGACCGGGCACACCTACATCGTCTATGGTCCGCTGGCCAACGGTGCCAAAACGCTGATGTTCGAGGGTGTACCCAGCTATCCGGATGCCTCCCGTTTCTGGCAGGTCTGCGACAAGCACAACGTGGCTACCTTCTATACCGCTCCGACTGCCATCCGCGCACTGATGCGCGAGGGTGAAGAGCCGGTAAAGAAGACCTCGCGCAAGTCTTTGCGCCTGCTCGGCACGGTGGGTGAGCCGATTAATCCGGAGGCCTGGGAGTGGTACTACAATGTCGTCGGAGAAGGCCGCTGCCCGATCGTCGACACTTGGTGGCAGACCGAAACCGGCGGTCATCTGATCACCCCGCTGCCGGGTGCCACCGACCTCAAACCCGGCTCCGCCAGCAAGCCGTTTTTCGGCGTGGTGCCGGCGATCGTCGACCCGAGTGACGGTACTCCGCTGGAAGGCGCGGCCCAGGGGGCACTGGTTATCACACGCCCCTGGCCTGGGCAAATGCGTACGATATATGGCGACCACCAGCGCTTCATCGATACCTACTTCAAGACCTATCGCGGCTACTACTTCTCCGGTGACGGGGCCCGCCGCGACGAAGACGGTTACTACTGGATCACCGGCCGCATGGACGACGTCATGAACGTCTCCGGGCACCGTATGGGCACCGCCGAGGTGGAAAGCGCACTCGTGCTGCACAAAAAAGTGGCCGAAGCCGCGGTGGTCGGCTTCCCGCACGACCTCAAGGGCCAGGGTATCTACTGCTACGTGACCCTGGTGAAGGGCGAGGAACCCTCGGACGAGCTCAAGAAAGAACTCGTCGGCCTGGTTCGCCAGGAGATTGGCCCCATCGCAACACCGGACGTGATCCAATGGGCGCCGGGGCTACCAAAGACCCGTTCCGGGAAAATCATGCGTCGGATCCTGCGCAAGATTGCCAGCAATGAGATCGACACTCTGGGTGATACCAGCACCTTGGCCGATCCGAGCGTCGTCGAGGATCTGATTGCCAACCGCGCTGTCCAATAGGCACGGACTCTACGGAGACCGAAAAGCCGCGAGGTGCTGCCTCGCGGCTTTTTTGTGTCCGTATCACGCTGATACATCAGGCCGGTGGTCGCTCCAGGAGTCTGCGGCCGATGAGACAGGTGACTGGCCATCCCGGATAGAAGAGAGGGAAAGTGAAAGGAAATGGGGCAGGTCAATTCCGATGCACTTGCCGATGTTCCCCGGAATTCCTAGTCTTTGCAGAGAGACCCGTCTCCGGAGGCGACATGAGCCTGACACTGCAGTCGGAACATTTTGAGAACGGTGGGGAAATTCCGCAGCTATACACGTGTGATGGAAAGGACTTACCACCCGCTTTGCATTGGTCCAATCTACCACCCAGCACCCACAGTCTGGCCCTCATCATGGACGATCCGGATGCCCCTGACCCGACCGCGCCCCAACGAACCTGGGTGCACTGGGTCCTTTTCAATATCCCGCCAACCAGCGATGGGCTACCGGAAGCGGGCCAGAAGGAGCTTCCCAGCGGTACACAGGTGGGTATCAATGACTGGCAACGACCAGGGTATGGCGGTCCCTGCCCGCCGATCGGACGCCACCGATATTATTTCAAGCTCTATGCCCTGGATATCAAACTGGAAGGACTGAACGAGCCAACCAAATCAGACCTTGAAAAGGCGATGCAAGGCCATATGCTAGATCACGCCGAGTTGGTTGGACTCTATCAGCGAGTGAAGTGAAGGATTCGGGTATCCCGTGTGAAAGTGCTGCTTGCATTCATGGACCGGCGTTCCAAGGCCTTTATCGTCCTTGTCTGCGGGACGCTCGGGATCGTTATCGCACTGGTCGATGTGGCAACCGGCCCCCAAATCTCCTCTGCTATCTTCTATGCCCTTCCGATCAGCCTCTGCGCCTGGTACGTGGGCCGCTGGCCGGGCATTTTCATGGCGGTGGCGAGCGCAGTGCTGTGGTACAGCGCCGATATCACCTCCGGCGATATCTACAGCCACGGCGCCATTCCGGTCTGGAACGCATTGACCCGCCTGGGCTTCTTTCTGATCCTGGTGATCCTCCTCAGTGCCTTTCGATATCGACTGAAAGAAGAGCAAAGACGGGCTGTTACCGATTCGTTGACAGGGGTTGCCAACAGCCGGGCCTTCTATGAAGCCGCCGAGCAGGAATTCACTCGCGCCCGCCGCTACCATCACCCCTTCAGCATTGCATTCATCGATCTGGACAATTTCAAGCACATCAATGACGCCTTCGGCCACACCGCCGGCGATGTACTGCTCCAACGGGCAGCCCGGATCATGCGCAATCAGACCCGAGAAACCGATGTAGTCGCACGACTGGGAGGGGATGAATTCGTTATCTTATTTGTCGAAACCGGGGCGGAAGCGGTCAAGCAAGCGGTTAACGAACTTCGCGAACAATTGCTCGCGGCCATGAAAGAGGCGGGCTGGCCCGTCACCTTCAGTATCGGCGTACTCACCTATTTGCGACCCCCCACTGATGTCCGGGAAATGATACATCAGGCCGATCAACTGATGTATACCGTAAAGAAGCGCGGCAAGAACGGCTGCGCTCATGCGCTTGGCACGGCTGTCGAGGAGCGGGGCACAATGGACTCCCAGACACCCGCCTGAACCCATGCTGCCTTCCGGGCAACTTAGGAGTAACCCGGCTCATTTCCGGGTTTCCATTTGATATTACAGCCGATGGAGGGGGTCTGCTCGGACGGCAGCGGCTTGCCGCCGAGCAACGCATCCACCGCCTCCCGCATATCCTTGCCCGTCACCGGTTTGTCATTACCCGGTCGGCTATCATCGAACTGGCCGCGATAGACAAGCCTCCGGTCCCCATCGAAGAGGAAGAAATCAGGGGTACAGGCCGCCTTGTAGGCCTTCGCCACTTCCTGCGATTCGTCAAACAGGTAGGGAAAGACATAGCGTCGGCGCTCCACCTCCTTGGCCATGTGCTCCGGTCCGTCCTCCTCGCGGTGGTCAATATCGTTGCTGCTGATCGCCACCACTGCCAGTCCCTTGTCGCGGTATTCGCGTGCGAATTCCGAAAAGGCATCGGCGATATGCTTCACGTAGGGGCAATGATTGCAGATAAAAGCTACCAGGAGAGCAGGATGCTCATGGAAGTCGTCCAGCGACACCAGGGTTCCCGAGCCGGTGTCCGGCAACGTAAATCCCGGCGCCGGAGTTCCGAGTTCCAACATCGTCGAGGGGGTCAGGGACATGAGATCTCCTTTTTTCTGACTACAATTTTAGTCCACCTCACTCCCCCGTCATTCCCGCGGAGGCGGGAATCCAGAGAGCAGCGGCAAGGCTCAAAATGGATCCCCGCCTGCGCGGGGATGACGGTTCGCCTGCGCGGGGATGACGAATCTCCTATGCCGCGCATGATCAACCGGGGCGAGC
>NZ_JAENYR010000158.1 GCF_016841685.1 Thiohalomonas denitrificans | reverse complement strand
GCAGGCGGGGATCCATTGCGTCTCGAGGTGATCCGCGAAGCCAATATGACGTCATCCCGCGCAGGCGGGGATCCATTTTGAGTCATGCCGCTGCTCTCTGGAACCCGCCTACCCCCCCGCCTGCGCGGGGGTGACAGGGAATGACGGGGAAGTGAGCAGTTACCATTCGGGAAGGGTAATTGCAGGCCTTTCGGTGCCGCAGGCAGGAGCGGCGGAAGCCGCGAAAGGGTGAGCCGCTCTGCTAACCTTCGGGTTCGGCGCAACTGAACCCGCAAGTCGTACGCAAGGTCGAATCTCCACATGCAAAAACCCCCTCCGACCACCGGTATGCACCATATCGCCCTGTTCGTGGCTGACCTCGCCGCGTGCGAGCGTTTTTACACCGAGCTGATGGGCATGCAGGTGGAGTGGCGGCCCGATGAGAACAGCGTCTATCTCACCTCCGGAAGCGACAATCTGGCACTCCACCGGTTGGACCAGGCCTTTGACGGGCCTCAACGGCTCGATCACCTCGGTTTTATCCTCGGATGCGCGGAAGATGTAGATGCCTGGTTTGCGTGGCTTCAGGCTCAGGGTGTTCCGATGAAGACCAAGCCGCGGACTCATCGTGACGGTGCACGCAGCTTCTACTGTCTTGACCCCGCGGGCAGCACCGTACAGTTGATTTATCATCCCCCTCTGGCTGGAAATCTGGGATAATCGCCGGCCGCCGCGACCCGTAAGGGCCGAGGGGTGTCGTCGCCCGCAGGTTGGCCTTCAGGGCGACCGGCAGTCGGGCTCAAGCCCGTAATAAACCGGGTTCTAATTTCGAGAAGTGCATTCAAGTACTGGAGTCGTCGATGAAGCGAATCAAGCTGCATGGGTTCAACAACCTCACCAAGACCCTGAGCTTCAACATCTATGATGTCTGCTTTGCGCAGAATGAGTCACAACGCAAGGAGTACATCGAGTACATCGACGAGGAGTACAACGCCGAGCGGTTGACCAAGATCCTTACGGATGTCTCCAACATCATCGGTGCCAATATCCTCAATATCGCCCATCAGGACTACGAGCCGCAGGGTGCGAGTGTCACTATCCTCATTTCGGAGGAGCCGGTGATGTCGGAGGAGTTGCTCAACAACGAAGGCCCCGGCCCGTTGCCCGAAGCCGTCGTCGCGCACCTCGACAAAAGCCATATCACCGTCCACACCTACCCGGAGAGTCATCCGGAGAATGGGATCAGCACCTTCAGGGCCGATATCGACGTCTCTACCTGTGGCCGTATTTCACCGCTGAAGGCACTCAACTACCTGATCCACAGCTTCGAGTCCGATATCGTCACCATGGATTACCGGGTGCGCGGTTTTACCCGGGATGTGCGCGGCAAAAAGCACTTCATCGACCACAAGATCAGCTCGATCCAGAATTATCTCTCCAAGGACACTATCGACAGCTATCAGATGATCGACGTCAACGTCTATCAGGAGAACATCTTCCACACCAAGATGATGCTCAGGGAATTCGAGTTGAACAACTACCTGTTCGGTGTCGACGAAAAAGAGCTCTCCCCGCAAGAGGCGAAGAAGATCCGGCGCCGCCTGCAGCGCGAGATGCTGGAGATCTTCTATGGCCGCAATATCGCCAAGATGCCGGGAGCTAGCTCTTAGTGGCGAGTAGCTAGTGGCGAATGGCGAGTAGCTGGGCGCCTGTGGAGAATATCGGTTTTTGTAGGTTGGGGTGAGTTATGCGAACCCCAACGCTGGTTTTGTTGGGCTTCGTTCCTCAGCGCCACCTACATTTTGGAGCCCTTGCTCTTCTCGGACAGGCTCCTCTGGTTGCCGGGACGTTTTTTGGAGCGCAGCGACCACATTCCCTTGTCCCTGGTCCCTTTTAACTAGCAACTAGCAACTCGTCACTAGCCACTCATCCCTCGCCACTAGCCACTAGCCACTCGTCACTCGCGGCCACTGCCCTTCAAATCCAATAAGCCGTCTGCGTCATCAGCTTCGACGTGAATTGCATGAGCGTTTTGAGCGGGAAGGGCAACTCGGTACCGCCGGCACGTTTGGCCATGCTGGCGTGTCGCGCTTCATCCTCCTTCATTTGTTCGAGAATGGCGCGGCTTTTCCGGTCGTGTTCGGGCAATCTCTGGAGATGCCCCTCCAGGTGGCGCACCACCTGCCGTTCGGTCTCTGCGAGAAAACCGAGACTCCACCGGTCCCCGGCGGCGCCGGCAATCGCCCCGATGGTCACCGAACCGGCGTACCAGAGCGGATTCAGGTAGCTGACATGGCTCCCCACCTCCCGGGCGCGGCGCTCGCACCACTCCAGGTGGTCGTTCTCCTCGAGGGCCGCCCGTTCCATCTCCTCGCGTACCTTCGGCAAACGAGCGGTTAGCGATTGCCCCTGATAGAGGCCCTGGGCCGAGACCTCACCCGCATGATTGACCCGCATCAGATGCCCGGCCAGTTCGCGCTCGGCCTGGTTCAGCTCTCCTTCCGACTCGGAATCGGAGGGGTTGGGACGATCGGTAACGATCGGCTTGCCAAAGAGGGTCCGCACGCCGATATCCACGTTCATGAGAACCCGATCCAGAGGGGTGTAATTGCGCATGGTCGCTGGTATCCGTAGAGATTCAAAAAATGATCCGCTATCCGATTAGGATAAGCCACTGCACGCCCGTGACCACCACCCCGTCCCCGTGGGGCGGCCCTCCTACCCGTACAGCGGAGACAGAGCCCCCGGTAGGAGGCGCGCCCCCGCGGCGATTGGCGTCACGAAGGGCATCGCGCCGGGGGCGGCCCTCCTACCCGTACAGCGGAGACACAGACCTGGTA